>CP041667.1:3182500-3334474 GCA_007361935.1 Lachnospiraceae bacterium KGMB03038
CGCCGCCTACGATGACCACCCGCTCTCCGACCCGCTCCGGCTGAGTCAGCGCCTCATAAGCATTGATCACATTAGGGCCGTCACTTCCTTTGATTCGTTTGATATAATGAGAACCGCAGGCTAAGAACAATACATCCGGTTTTCTCTCCCGGACCATTTCCTCTGTCACTTCCGTTCCCAGGCATACTTTCACGCCAAGCTCCTTCAATTCCCTCTCATACCATTCAACCAGACACCCGATCATTTCTTTATTGGGCGGAAGCTTTGCCGCGTTCAGCGTCCCTCCAAGAGCGTTCCTTTTCTCCATCAAAGTCACGGAATGTCCCCTGAGAGCAGAAATTCTGGCCGCTTCCATCCCCGCCGGTCCTCCGCCGATGACCAGGACCTCTTTTTTATTCTCCGCGGGAGCGATCCCATCAAATTCAGTCTCCCTCCCGGTCTCTGGATTCACCGCGCACCGGATCTGGCGGTCGTCATCCAGAGTATCCAGGCAAAATTCACAAGAAAGGCAATGGCGAATCTTCTCAGGCTCTCCTCTAGATACTTTATACGCATAATCCGGGTCCGCCAGCTGAGGGCGTCCCAACGCGATCAGGTCTGCTTTTCCCTCCCGGATCAGTTCTTCCGCGAATTCCGAATCCCTAATGCCGATGGCCGTAAAGACCGGAATCTCTACCGCTTTCTTGATCGCTTCCGAATAGGGCGCCAAAAGTCCTTTCGTGTGGGGCAGACAGTAAGGCGGCGTAGTCATCAGATATGCCGACGGCTGGGAGGCGGAAATATCAATAGCCGCCACTCCTGCCGATTCCAGCACTTTCGCCAGCGCCACAGATTCCTCCAGACCTCTTCCTCCTTCTACATACTCATTGGCGCTGTAGCGTACCATGATCGGAAACTTGGGTCCCAGCGCCTTGCGGCATTTTTCAATGATCTCCAGCAAGAAACGGCAGCGGTTTTCGAAACTGCCTCCATATTCATCCCTGCGCTGATTAAATACCGGGGAAAGGAATTCCGCGATCAAATATCCGTGACATCCGTGGAGCGTAACCGCGTCAATCCCCGCTTGTTTTGCAAAAACCGCCGCATCCACAAACTGCTCCTGAATATGATGGATCTCTTCCACCGTCAGGACTTTTCCCGGGTTCTCTTTATACTTGGAAATTCCCGATGGAGAGACCCTCGGCGGAATCGAGGCTTCGCTTCCATAGTGTACCAGCTCGATTGATAATTTTGTATGATACCGATGCAGCTTTTCCGCCAATTTTGCCCAGGATGCGGTATATTTCCGGTCACAGATCATAGGCTGCCTTGGGTGATTCCTGGAGTCTTTCGACACGCTTGCCGCTTCCAGGATGATAAGCCCCGCGCCGCCCCTTGCCCTCCTTAAATAGTACTCCTCCAGATCCGGTGTCACACAGCCGTCCTCTGACGTTAGATTCGTGTTCATCGGCGGAAATACAATACGGTTCTTCACCGTCATTGTACCAATCCGGATCGGCTCCATTAAATACTGAAATCTCTTCTCTTCCATAGATGTACCCCCATTATTGAATTTTATTTCCGCCGCCAGGGCAGGATTTTATACAAACGTGCCAGATGCGGTAGCTGCCGTCCGACCGTCTTTTTTCAAGAACACCTCTGCCGTCAGAAACGCGATCCGACGGCCGGATTTATTCAGCTTTGCCCGCACGATAAAGGTCTCTCCGCACTTGATCGGCCTTAAGAAATCCACAGAGAGATGGACCGTGGAAACCGCTTTCGTCTGCCTGTAAAACCGGGTCAGGATCCCGCATGCCATGTCCACTGCCGTCACCAGGATCCCCCCGTGAAGATTGCCCATGGGATTCAATTCCCACTGCCGTACAACAAATTCCATATCCAGCGTGCGCTCCTGGAAACTGCAGGAAACAAACCGACTGCGCATCAGTTCGTAAACATGCTCCGTGATCTGCTCCCCGTCCTCTTCCTGCGAAGAGCCAAAAACCCGGCGGAACACCCGCTCCATATAAGCCTGCCCTTCTTCCGCTTCCTGCTGGGCAAACCGGGAGTCCCCCAGCATCTCAAATACTTGATAATCCACCGTTCTTCCCCCTTTTTGTGATTTTCCTCCTCCCGCTCGTCTGCCGGCCTAACTGTTTCTTCGGCGCTTCAGCGCCTCATCCACTGCTACAGCCGTCTTTACGGTAGCTCCCACCATAGGGTTATTTCCCATTCCAATGAATCCCATCATCGCCACATGGGCCGGAACCGAAGAGGAACCTGCGAACGTAGTATCCCCATACATCCGGCTCATAGAATCTGTCAGTCCGTAGGATGCAGGTCCCGCAGACGTTTCATCCGGCCCCAGAGTCCTTCCGATGCCTCCCCCGGAAGCACAGGCAAAGTAATGCTTTCCCTTTTCCAGACACTTCTTCTTGTAAGCGCCTGCCACCAAATGAGTAAAACGCACCATATTGGTCCCATTTCCAGAAATAGAGACGTCCACATCTTCCAGTTCCATAACAGCCACACCCTCCCGCACTTCATGGGCGCCATAGCAGCGGATCTTGGCCCGCTCCCCGTCAGAATAAGCCTTCTCCCCGATCACCTGGATCTGATCCTCTTTATAATCATACCTGGTCCTTATATAGGTAAATCCATTCATCCGGGCGATCATCTTTGCCGCGTCTTTCCCCAGACCATTTAAGATTACCCGCAGGGGTGTTTTCCGCACCCGATTGGCAGACTGGACAATGCCGATGGCCCCCTCCGCCGCGGCGAAAGACTCATGTCCGGCCAGAAAAGCAAAACAGCGTACTTCTTCTGACAATACCATGGCCGCCAGTTTTCCGTGTCCGATTCCTACTTTACGTTCTTCCGCCACCGATCCCGGCACGCAAAATGCCTGCAGGGCTTCCCCGATCATCAGAGCCGCCTCCGCCGCAGTTCCTGCGCCTGCGGCGATAGCCACGGCGGCTCCCGCGATGTACGCCCAGGGGGCGTCCGAAAAACAGATCGGCTGTGTTCCTTTCACAAGCCCCGCCGGATCGACTCCATGCTCCAGACAGATATCTTCTGCTTCTTCCAGGGAGGAAATCCCATATCTGCCGAGCAATCCTTCGATCCGATCTATTTTTCTATCCATGTTTGGAAATCTTGCCATCTTTTTCTCCCTCTACTCTCTGCGGGGATCTATATAGAAGACCCCCTCCTCATATCTTCCGCTGATGCCTCTGGCATGTTCCAGCGCTTCCTGGGCCGGCACTCCCGCCTGGATCTCTTCCAGCATCTGGCCCGTCTTGATGTAAGCAAATCCTATGATCTCCCGCTCTTCATCCAGCGCCAGTTCTGTCACATACCCTTCCGTCATCTCCAGATACCTGGGGCCTTTCAAGCGGGTAGAATAGCAAGTGCCCACTTGGCTTCTCATTCCATGCCCCAAATCTTCCATGGCGGCTCCCACATCCAGACCGCCTTCCGAATAAGCGGTCTGCGTCCGTCCATAGGCAAGCGCAAGAAAAATCTCTCTCATAGCCACGTTAATGGCATCACAGACCAAATCCGTATTCAGCGCTTCCAGAATCGTTTTGCCTGGAAGCACCTCGGAAGCCATAGCCGCGGAATGGGTCATTCCTGTACACCCCAGCACTTCTACAAGCGCTTCCTCAATAACGCCTGCTTTAATATTCAAAGACAGCTTACAAGCTCCCTGCTTTAACCCGCAGGTCCCTACGCCATGGCTGAATCCGGAAATTTCTGTAATCTGACAAACTTTCGTAAACGTTCCCTCCTGCGGGATTGGAGAAACACCTTCATCTGCCCCGCACTTTACACACTGACGGTCCAGCAAATCCTTCGTATACTTCATACTTCTCCCCCCGCTCCAGACTTTCCTTCTCCGATCTCCTTTTTCAAATATGGGAAAAGACCGCCCGCTTCAATGATCTTCATCATATGCTCCGGCAGTTTCTGGCAGCGGTAGCGTTCTTTCCTTGTCCGATTCCAGATGATTCCTTTATCCATATCCACATCTAATTCATCCCCTTCCCGGATCTTGCCCGCATCCTTGCACTGAAGAGCCGGGATTCCTACATTGATCAGATTCCGGTAGAAAATCCGAGCGAAAGACCTTGCCACTACCGCGCTTATCCCTAAGTATTTTAAAGTCAGCGGGGAGGTCTCCCGGCTGGATCCGGAGCCTAAGTTTTCCTCCGCCACAAAGATATCCCCCTTTTGTACCTTTCTGTAGAAATCCGGATCCACCGCGCTCATAGAATACCGGGACGCTTCTTCGATAGAAAGATCCATATACTGAGGCGGAGAAATAATATCTGTATTGATGTTGTCGCCATATTTTAACGCTTTCCCTTTCATCATTTTTCTCCCTCCTGGATCCTGCCTGCCACCGCGCTGGCCGCCACCGTCAGAGGCGAGGCAAGATAAATCTGTCCTTCTTTGCTTCCCATCCTTCCAAGGAAATTCCGGTTGCTGGAAGAGATACAGTTCTCCCCTCCGGCGATCAGGCCGCTGTGCAGCCCTACACACACACCGCAGGTAGGGGCCATGATCACGCCGCCAGCCTCCGCGATCGTTCCAAGATATCCTTTTTCATCTGCCTCTTTCCAGATTTTCCGGGAAGCTGGGGATACCAAAAGCCGAACACCTTTTGCCACTTTCTTTCCTTTCAGATATTCTGCCGCTGTCTTTAGGTCATTTAGCCTTCCTCCGGTACAGGAGCCCAGGTATGCCTGATGGATGGGGACATTGTGAAGCTCCTCCGCGGCTGTCACATGATCCACCTCATGGGGACAGGCTACCTGGGGTTTTAACTCCTCCGCCCGGAAATTGTAAGTATGCTGATATACTGCGTCTTCATCGCTAAAACAGGGCTCATAGGTCTCGGCGTCCACCTCGATATGATCCAAAAAATTTTTTGTTTTTTCATCAAATGGCATGATTCCTGCCTTAGCGCCCATTTCCACCGCCATATTAGATATGGCCATACGCTCGTCCATCGACATTTCGCCAATGGTATTCCCCTGATATTCTACAGACAGATATGTCGCGCCTGAATGGCCGATCTGGCCGATCGTCTTCAGGGAAACATCCTTCGCCATCACATTCTCAGACAGGGTCCCTTCCCAAACTACCCGGATCGTCTCGGGCACTTTCAGCCAAGTCTTTCCAGTGGCCAGGATTCCCAGCATCTCTGTGGATCCCACACCGCTGGCAAAAGCATTCAAAGCCCCGCCCATACAGGTATGGGAATCCGTCCCCAGTATAATCATGCCCGGCCGTACATTCCCAGTCTCCGCCATAATCTGATGGCAAGGGCCCTCAAATTCATAATAGTTCTGTATCCCATGCGTTCTGGCCCAATCCCGGGTAAACTTCACGATTTCCGCCTGTTGGATCGTAGCAGGCGGGGTATAATGATCCGAGATGATCACCACTTTCTCCGGATCCCATACTGGTACGCCCAATTCTTCTAACTGCTTCGCGATCTGGATCCGAGGCCCCAGGATATCATCCATCATAGCCCGGTCAATCTGGACCCAGACAATATCTCCCGGCTGTACTTCTTCTGCTCCCGCTGCCCGCGCGATAATCTTTTCCGCAATGGTTTTCCCCATATTCTCACCTCTCTCCAGTCTATCCTTTCCCTATGTCTATTCCTTCCGGCAGATACACCCTGCCGTCCATGATTCTCCTGGCGGTACGATAGACCCCGATCTTCTTAAGCTGGATCCTGCCGTCCTCCACAGAAACTATGGACTCTGCCGGAAGTTTTCCTGAAGGATGGCCGATGCAGATCGTCTCCCGGTTTTTCGCTTCTTCCCGCAGCACCTCCCAGGCCACACTCCCCGGAATCCGGACCGCCGCCGCGGTAGCTGCCGTCCCAGTGATCGGATAAGCTTTATGCATCCGCAGCATGAACAGAAGGCGGGCTGTAATGTCTATCTCCTGCTCTCGGATTTCTTTCCCATTGATAGCCCGATAACTCTGAGGCTTAGATACAATAGCAAAAAATGGATTATAAGGTGTAACTCTGGCAGCTTCTTCCGGCCGTTCACACAAGCCTATCCGGGCCGCCGCCCATCCCCGGATTTTCTCTATGGTACGCATAAGTTCCGCGTTATTTTCAATTTCATCCGGGCTTTCTGTGCCCGTCATACCAAGTGCTTCTGCCCGGATAAATACCAGCGGATTCCCGGCATCCACCAGGCTGACTTCATAGTTCTTTCCTTCTATACACACCTGATCCTTTACATTCCCTGTAGGAAGCAGTTTCCCAGTCACACCTCCGGCGGTGTCGGACCAGTCCAGCGTAATCCTGGCGCCTGTTCCCGGCACTCCATCAATGGCAAAATCCCCCGTCTCCACTGCTCTTCCATCTCTGGTCGGTACTTCTGCACGAAGGATTCTCCCTGTATTTTTCATATGGATCCGCACGAAGGCCGCTTCCCCATCGGCCCGCACCATTCCTTCGTCAATGGCATAAGGCCCTACCGCGGAAGAGATATTTCCGCAGTTTCCGCTGTAATCAATCTTATCCGTCTCAAAGCTGACCTGCCCAAAGGTATAGTCCACATCCGCATCCGGTCTGGAGGGCGGTCCGATAATGGCCAGCTTGCTGGTCAGCACATCCGCGCCTCCCAGCCCGTCAATCTGCCGGATATCAGGACTGCCAAACACAGCCCTGATCACAGCATCTCTTGCGGCAGGATCGTCCGGAAGCTCATTTTCCTTGATAAAAATCCCTTTGCTGGTTCCCCCTCTTATGATCGAACACCTCAGGCTCTTTCTCTCATCCATCTAACGCCGCTCCTTTCTTTCCCGCCGCTTTTCGGTTCTTCAGATCTATTATTCCGTCATTGCTTCCCGAAAGATTTCCTCATCGCTGGGGATCGTTCCTTTGATCGGCACGCTCAGCCAGGTATTGTTAAGAAAATGCTTCAGGGTAATATTTTCAGAAACGATATTGCCTCCCCAGGTTCCGCAGCCTAAGGAACCGGTAAATGGCATCCCATTGTTCCAGTCACCGCTGTTTCCTACGCTCTGCGGCTGTCTCACCATCACGCGGGTCGTCTTGGTATTCAGAGCAAGCTCCAGGATATGCTCCTCATTGTTAGACTGGATCCCGCAGGAATGTCCGGCTCCCTGGTAGCTGTGTATCTCATTGACAATCCGCACTGCCTCTGAGAAATCTTTATACTTGTATACAGTCAATACTACACAAAGCTTTTCACCGGAGAAGGGATATTCCTCTCCTCTTCCTGTCTCTTCCACCAAGATCATTGCGGCATCTTCCGGCACTTCTACTCCCGCGATCTGCCCGATCCTGGACGCCGGCTGGGTCACGATATCCCGGTTCAGCACATGGCCCCCATCCGGCCAGATCGCTTTCTGGAATTTATCCTTTTCTTCCGCCGAGGCCAAATAAGCCCCCTCTGCTTTCAGGCACTCCAGAAATTCATCGTAGATCTGCTCACTGACCACGATAGAATTCTCACAGGAACAGCCAGAGGCATAGTCAAACGTCTTACTGACACGCACGTTGGCCGCCGCCTCTTTTAAATCCGCCGTCTCGTCAATGACTACCACGGCGTTTCCAACACCCACGCCATAGGCTGGGGTTCCAGAGCTGTATGCTGCCTTCACCATACCCGCCCCTCCGGTAGCGATCACAAGATCGGACTGAGCCATGATCTGACGGCTCATCTCCATGGTTGGATGCTCCGCGCAGATCAAAAGATCTTCCGGCGCCCCATGCTTCCTTAACACCTCTCTCATAATCTCTGTGACCATATAGGTCGTTCTCTGACTCCTGGGATGGGGCGAGAATACAATGGCGTTTCGGCTCTTTACTGCCAGGATTCCCTGGGTAGCCGGACAAAGTTCCGGCTGCGTGGTAGGAATCAGTGAGCCAATCACTCCTACCGGTTTCGCCAGCCTGCGGATTCCGGTTTCTTGGTTTTCTTCTACTACGCCCACCGTTTTCTGCGGATTGATGTCGCTTAAAACGCCCCTCACTTTTTTATATAATTTGTTCTGTTTCGATTCCTCGTTGCCCATACGAGTCTCTTCCTGGCAGAACGCGGCAATTTTTTCTACCGTATCTTTCTGTACCAGCGCCCAGCCGATAGCTCTTGAGAGTTTGTCCACCTGCTCCTGGGTGTAGCCGTCCGCGATTTTCTGCGCCTTTCTGGCCCGTTCCATCAAATCGGCAACGTATACTTCTTCATTTCGCTTTTCCATGTTCAAGCCTTCTTTCTCATATATGATCATACTTGCAAGCCCGCAGCATATTTCCTGTCAGATCCGCATGAACCTTTGCCTTTACATATGCCACCGCTTTCAGATATTCTTCTCCCGCGATCCCGCTCTCAACGCCCATATAGTCCAGCATGTTCAGGAAATCTTCCGTCGCCGCGTTCCCTGCCGCCCCCGGCGCGAACGGGCAGCCGCCCAGTCCGCCCACCGAGGTCTCAAAGGAGGTTATCCCATTCTGCATGGCGGCCAGGATATTGGCTAAGCCCTGGCCCCTGGTGTTATGCAGATGCATGGTATATATAAATTCCGGATACCGCTTTTTTACCGCTTCCGCAAGCCCCGCGACCCGTACCGGATCAGCGATCCCAATAGTATCGCATAAAACGATCTCCTGGATTCCAAAATCTTTGGCTTCTTCCATCAAGGCAAACACCTGCTCTTGAGAGATTTTCCCCGCATAGGGACATCCAAAGGCGGTGGCGATGTCCAGACGCACTTTTAACTCTGGTACCGCTTGACGGATTTTTCCCAGCTCTTCCAGGGACTCCTTGACGGTCCGCCGGACATTTGCCTGGTTGTGGGCTTCGCTTGCTGAGATCACATAGCTGACTTCTTTTATGCCGCACTCCCAGGCGTTTTTTGCGCCCCGCTCGTTGGGTACCAGGGCAATGGCTCTAAGATCAGGGAATTTTTCGCGGACCTTTTCTGCCACTTCTTTTGCGTCCGCCATCTGAGGCACTGCTTTCGGATGTACAAATGAGGTCACTTCTACGGCAGTTACCCCTGCGTTTCGCAGCAGTTCAATAATACGGATCTTATCCTCTGTGGCAATAAAATCCTTGACATTCTGGAATCCGTCTCTTGGCCCAACTTCGATTACTGTCACTTTCTCTGGCAGTTTCATAAGAAACCTTCCTTTCTCTAGATCACGCCCTCTTCTTTCAGCGTTTCCAGTTCCTGTCCCTCGATCCCCAGAAGATCCCTGTAGATTTCTTCGTTGTGTTCGCCAAGGAGCGGAGAATGTCTTTCTACTTCCGGATTTGTCTCACTCATCTTAAATTGGGAGCCCGTCAGTACTGTATCACCCGCCACCGGATGTTCTACATGGACAAACATTTCTCTTGCCTTTGCGTGGGGATCCGCCGCCACTTGGGCCAGGTTGTTGATGGGTGAGGCTGGAACGCCTCCATTCAACAGTTTCTCCATTACTTCTTCACTGGTATATTCTCTGGTCCACGCCTCAATGACCGGCTTGATCTCTTGATATCGTTCCACTCTCTTTGGGTTCTTGTCATACCGCTCATCTGCGGAAAGCTCTGGTTTTCCCATCACTTCGCACAGCTTCTGCCACAATTTGTCGTTAGCCGCTCCAATAACGATCATGCCGTCCTTTGTCGCAAAAGTATCTGTAGGATAATTGGACTCATACCGGTTTCCAATGCGCTCGGGGATGCGCCCGCCCATGGTATAGATCGGATAAATGATCTGCATACTCGCGATACAGGAATCCATCATACCGATGTCTACCTTTTGTCCAACTCCTGTCTGATTCCGGTATTGAAGCGCCGCCAAAAGCCCGATCGCCAAAGAGTAACCTGCCAGGCTGTCTGCCATGGCAGTCCCGATCCGTGTGGGGCTGCCGTCCGGCCAGCCCGTCACACTCATCAGGCCGCTGCTGGCCTGGCCGATCACATCATAGCCAGGCCGCAGGGTATAGGGTCCATAATGTCCAAAACCAGACACGGCGCCATAGATGATCGCTGGATTGACCTTTTTTAATTCTTCGTAGCCAAGTCCCAGCTTTTCCATCACTCCCGGCCGATAATTTTCTACTACCATATCAGCCTCTTTCACCATCTGAAGAAACAGGTCTTTCCCTTTTCCTTTCAGGTTCAAAGTGATTCCTTTTTTATTCCGGTTGACGTTCATATAATAGCCGCTTTCGCCGTTTACGAAAGGCCCAAAATTTCTGCTGTCGTCTCCTTTTCCGGGAATTTCGATTTTAATGACCTCCGCTCCCATATCCGCCAGCATCATGGTGCAGAACGGGCCGGCCAGCACACGGCTTAAATCCAGCACACGGATTCCACTTAACGCACCTTTCTGTGCCATTTCCTCGTCACCTCTTTTTCTACATGCCTACCTTGGGAAGTCCAAATACAGAGCGCCATCCTTCACTTCCAGGTTCTTTCAGATACGGAGCCATTTCTTCCGCGGTGCGGTGGGTTACTTCCTCTGTCGGCGGAACTTCTCCCGGCGGAAAGCTTCCCAGAATCTCATCTACACAGTAAGTCAGGTATTCGCAGGCGGCCAGGATCGGACGCTTCGCCTTTCTCGCTTCTGCGATAGCAGGCGTACCTACCACTCCTTCCGGAGTCCCTTTAAATGTGATCGGGCAGGTCATCTCCGTCTCACTCCAGCGCTGCGGACGATGGAACGAATCAGTAGAATTATCAAACCGTCCCGGTTCAAAATATGCCTTGTTATGAGCTTCTTCCACATGATCCATATCTACCATTCCCTCCGGGAAGCACAGCCGGGCTACAGAAGTCTCACATTCGTCCGCGTGTACAAATGGCGTCTGTACCATGTCGTCTTTCGCGCATGGGAAGAAGAATTCCCGGATTGCCCGATGCCAGTCCATGACCTGGATGATGCAGGGAAGCTGATACCGATAAAGGAATTCATGAAGCGCCGTCTCCAATACCCACAGCTGCCCGTGGTTATTGATATAAATCTGTTTGCGGAACCCGTCATTCCAAAGTCCCAGCATGACCGCTACCAGATTTTCTACCGCTACGCTCTGCGGCAGCATGACGGTCCCCGGCATTCCCAGGTGATGGTATGGATGGGCTCCATATGGGAGCGGATTATAGGCAAGGCTGACTTCTCTGCCGTCCTTTGCTGTCGCGCGCCGCACGCCTTCTACGATAGACTGGCACTGGAACGTATCCAGTCCGGAAACGGTATGCATGCCGTGGCATTCTGTACATCCTACCGGCACCAGGACGACATCATTTTTCTTCCTCTTTTCTACCACTTTATATCTTGGCGTTGTCTGGATATAGGTATTGGGCAGTCCAATCTCGGAAGGTGATGGAATCTCATAACGCTCTTTTAAAAGTTTATCTACTTCTTCCTCTGACATATCCCAGATTTTCTTTTTTAACTGTCCTACCTTTGTATTCTCAAATACAATGGCTGGATTCTCTGTAGTCAGCCACATGCTGTTCTCGTATGCCATATCTTTGTCCTCCTTACTCTTCTTCGTTCATGGTAAGCATCACTTTGACCGCCCGGTCTTTATGCTCGATGGCCATGTCAAACGCATCCTGGATATCTTCCAGCTTATAATATGCTGTAATAAATTTTGTAAAATCAATCTGGTCTTTCACCCGGCTCATAAACTTGATCGTCTTGGTAAAGAACCATGGCTGTCCCGCGCTTCCCTGGAGGTTCAGTCCTTTCCAGATGGCCTTGCCGATCTCGATCGGGATCCTGCGGCCGATAGAATGTCCGATGAAGCGGATCCTTGCGTGAGCTTTTGCGATATCAACCGTTGTAGAAACGCCGAAATCTGTTCCGGTACATTCTACGATAAGCGATGCGCCCTGCCCGTCTGTGTTGGCAAATACCGTCTCCACCACATCCTCATTCATCGGGTCAATGGTCAGGTCTACACCGATGATGTCTTCCGCCATTTTCCTCCGGAACTCAATCGGTTCTACCACGATGACCTTCGCGCCTGCCGCCTTGCAGATAGTCGCTGCAAATAAGCCGATGGCGCCGGCGCCAAAGATCACACAATCGTCGGTCCTGGCCACGAAACCGTCTCTCCCATAAAGGCTGTAATAAGCCACCGAGCAAGGTTCCACCAGCGCTCCTTCGATATAAGTCATATTGTCCGGCAGTTTGTAGCAGAACTGTTCCTCTCCGATGAGATATTCTCCCATTCCGCCGGGAGCGCTTGGCATAAAGCCCACTTCATTCCAGTTTGTACAATAAGAGTTGTTGATCCCTTCTTTGCAGATATCGCAGCGGTTGCAGGAGTTGGCGCATTCTCCTGTCACGCGGTCGCCTACTTTCAAAGAAATCACGTCTGAACCGACGGCGACTACTTCCCCTGCCCACTCATGTCCCGGCGTGTAAGGCCCCAGGTCGTAACGGCCCTCTTTGGAATGTCCCAGATAACACTCTACGTCAGATCCGCAGATTCCGCAGGCATGGAGTTTCACCAGGATCTGGGTTGGTTTCAGATCGGCCACTTCTACTTCTTCCAGTCTTAGATCCTTTGGGCCGTGCAAAAATGCATCTAATGATTTCATAAACGTTCCTCCTTTATTCCTTCTTCTATTTGCCAAGCAGCAGGCGCGCTTCTGCCGCTATCGCTTCTTTTGTCAGTTGGTTTTTCTCAAGCTGGTAAGCAAGAGAAGCAGTCACGCCGAACACATCCGAAAGGCCCATCCGTCTGAGTTTTACCTTGCTCCCTTTTTCTGCCAGCACCTCTGCCGCAGCGCTTCCTAAACCTCCGATGACACTGTGGTTTTCACAGGTAATAACCGCCCCAGTCTCTCTAGCCGCCTTACGGATCACTTCTCCATCCAGCGGCTTAAGGCTGGGCATGTTGATGATTCTTGCGGAAATCCCTTCCGCCTTCAAAAGCTCTGCCGCATCCAGGGCAATCCCTGTCATAATGCCGCAGGCGATGATCGCGATATCTGAGCCGTCTGTCAGAGTCACACCTTTCCCAAGCTGAAACTCTGGCATATGGTCATATACATTCCTCAAGTACATCTTCGGCTGCCGGAAATACACCGGCCCTTCATATTCCGCCAAAAAACGTACGGCCGCTTCCAACTCCCAAGTATCTGCCGGCTCTATTACGCACATATTGGGGATACTGCGCATAAGGGCCACGTCCTCCACACCAATGTGGGTCCCTCCATTTTTCTCCGCCGTCAGCCCCGCATAGAGTCCGCACACCTTTACATTGGCCTCGTTGTAGGCGATGGATATACTCACCTGGTCGCAGGCCCGCTTCGTAGCGAAATTCGCAAAAGAGCTGGCAAATACATTTTTCCCTGCCAGGGCGATCCCCGCCGCTGCCGCCATACAGTTTTGTTCCGCGATTCCAAAGTTGATATGGCGCCGCGGATACCTCTGGGAGAATGCTTTGGTCCCAAAACACCGCATAAGATCCGTGTCGCAGACCACGATTCTTTCATCTTGTTCCGCCAGTTCTACGATCACTTTTCCAAACACTTCTTTACTGATCAGCGTCCGCTCTGTCATTTCTGCCATATTACTTCCCTCCTTCTCCCTTCAAGGCTTCCAGTTCCTCCGCGTTTAAGAACAAGATGGAATCATCAATATTTTCATTAAAGAGTTCTTCATATGTCTGCCGGACCTCTTTTAATGCCTGAGCTCCTTCTTCTTTCGTCATCTTCCGGCTGTGCCAGTCCGCCTCATCTTCCATAAAAGAAACTCCTTTTCCTTTGGTTGTATTAGCGATCAACACTTGTGGAAACGCCCCTTTTTCTGCCTCTTCGTCCATTCTCCGGAATGCTTCTTTCAGCGCTTTCAGATCGTGGCCGTCACACTCATCCACATACCAGCCAAAGGCCTCCCATTTTGCCTTCAAGTCTCCAAGGGGCATCACGTCCTCCGTAAACCCGTCAATCTGAAGCCGGTTGTTATCCACGATCACTTTGAGATTATCCAGTCCATATTTAGCCGCCGCCATGGCCGCCTCCCACACTTCTCCAGACTGACATTCCCCATCTCCAAGGATGCAGTATACATTATACTTGTTTATATCATCCATCTTCTGAGCAAGAGCCATGCCAAGCGCCATAGAAAATCCCTGTCCCAATGCTCCTGTAGATGCCTCTACCCCCGGCGTTTTCAGCCGATTACAGTGTTTGGGAAGCATACTGTCATTGGCATCAAACTCCTTTAATTTTTCCGCCGGGAAATATCCCAGATCAGCCAGAATCACATATAAAGCGGGGCTGGCATGTCCCTTTGACAGCACGAACCGATCCCGGTCCGGCGCTTTTGGATGCGCTGCGTCATATTTCATAACGCCTCCGTAGTACAGCATTGTCATAATCTCTAAAACCGAAAGAGACCCTCCCGGATGTCCGCTCCCCGCATAGTCCATCATTGCCACCAGATTAAATCTGGTCTCTTCCGTCTTTTTCCTCAGCATTTTAAAATCCTGCATCACTTCGCTCATTCTTCCATCTCCTTTCCTATGGATCCGTTATAACAGAATTTGCACAAACTATAACAATATTCTTATGTTTGCTAAAATCTTGATTTTCCCGATCTGCTTCTTTTGTTGTATTTATGTTATCAATTTATCGATGTTACTTCTATAAATTTATTGCTATATAAAATAACAATATTCTTTGATATTTTGCGGAAGGTGATAAAAACAGCCGTCCATTTCACTTTCCCGCAAAAGTGAAATGAACGGCTGTTACCGCCTCGGCAGGCCAATAAAGGCTACTTTTTCCTCTCCTCCATCTCCAAGATCAGTCTTCGAATTTCATTTTCTTCCTCTTCTAATGCTTCCGCAATTTCTGGAACAGACTTCCCTTTGGCTAATTTCTTCTGAATCAGTTCCTCCAATTTATTCTCCCTGCCCCATTCTTGGCCTTCTTCCCAGGCCGCTTCCCTCTCCTGACGCAGATGCTTTTCCTGGTCGTATTCATATATACTCATGTTTTTTGCCTCCCTGCGATTTCCTTCCAAAAATTCCTTCAAGATTCCTTCCTGGATACACTCTGTGATCGCCCGTTCTACCGCTTCCTCTATAGGCAGTTCTTTTGTATATTGTCTTACTCTTTCTGTATATTCTGCATACTCCCATAACGTATGGCTGGCTTCCATCAGTTCCAGGTTATGTCCCTGGTTGATATTCAACATAAGCACTTCCAATTCCAGCTTGTGTTCCTCTTCCTCTACCGTATAAAGTTCGGAGAGTTTTAGGATTTTTTTATCCGGCTGGTCTTCCTCCCCATTATAGAAGACCACAAATCTCGGCGGCGGAATCTGTACTTTCCGTCTTCCATACAGATTTTCTTCTGCCGTCATTCCTGACAGCAGATCCGCAAGATAAAAGAGAAATCGCAGCGGAAGATTTGGGCTGTAGGTTGACTGGTGCTCATACAAGGACAGTCTGGTGTCGATGAGAAACGAAAGATCATTGCGCAGCGACATATAGATTGCGTTCTCCAGAGTATTGATCTCCAAAAGATCCGGATCCTCATATCGTTTCCCGCTGACCGCATTATACAGTTCCAATAGCTTTCTTTTGTCCTCAAAAATCATCACGAACAGCCTCGACTTATAGAGACGATTTGGTTTCCTCTCCATCCAGCTTCCTCCTTTAAAAATGTGTTCTGCAGGAGGACTCTGTTTTTTAAAAACCTCTCTGCATTGTTTGATCAAGATACAAAGCATTGAGATTTCCTTCGATGAATAAGTCAGAATGTCCGATACGGCAGATGCCGCGTAGAAATGTACGGTCAGAAATGAAAATGCTTTTATGTGATAAATATATCTCTTTTCTATTTATCTGTCAACTATATTTTTAAAAACATCTCTTTTCTAGAGGATAAAACGGGAAGGCTATCGTGCTTTCCCGTTTTAATGATTTACATTTTCATATTGCTCCTAAATATCGAATCCAAGTCCCTTGATATCTAGCAATTCAGGCGCAAAGTTTCTTGTAAAATCTCTTGGCATCGCGTCTTTTAAAGCTTCCCATAAAATACTGCTTTCATAAACCTCGCAACACAAAGATCCGTTCTTTTAGAAAAACTCTATTTCCGTCTGCCATACTACTTATAGCTTTTCATAAAGCTAAGATTATCTTTATACAAAATTCAACCAAGTTCTTACTTTTTTAGCTCTCTTTGAATAAGTCTAAGTTTCCTTGCACATTGTATTTCGTTTCAATTATAATAGGTTTTAAAAATTTTACTCATATCAAAATCTAAAATTCAAGTCACTACGGCCTTCGAACGGGGCTTCAATAAGTAATGGTTTTAAAAAATCAGCTGTTTTTTTCATACCATCTTTTCTACTCATTGTGATATCTTCATGTTCAAAAGTAAGAGAGCCAAAATATCCTACCATAGCTAATTCTGTGATTACATCTTCCCAATTAACATTTCCCCAGCCAGGAATACGGAATCTGAAACCTCTATCAATTCTTCGATAATTTCCGTATGGATTTAATCCGGATTTTCTTACATTATGTTTCACAATTTGAGCATCTTTTGCATGGACACCAAAAATTCTGTCCCCAAACAAATCGACAAATAACTCAACATCTATCCCATACATCATCATATTAGCCGGATCAAAATTAAATCCCCACGATTTATGATTCCCCAATAGCTCTATACTTCTTTGTGCGGTTTCAATGTCATACACCATTTGATTAGGATGTGGTTCATGCGCAAATTTCACTCCATATTCATCAAATTTATCAAGAATTTTTCCCCATCGTTCTGCAAAAATTTCTTCTTCTCTTTCCCACGCCTTCGCATCCGGCCACTGGCATACTCTACCAAAATTTTCGCATCCTGTAAATCCTACAACAACCGGAACCTCCATCTCATTTGCCACTTGAGCCGCTTTGATAATCGCCTCTGTACCGTATCGAATTTTTTCTTCTTTGGTTCCGCTATATATATCATCAGTATCTCTTCCATACGGGCCCATTACCAATTGGCTTTCTGGATGATCTCCAAGAGATGAAATCTCTAAACCATACTCTTTAATCTTTTCTTTGTATTTCTTGACATTTCCTTCTATTAAAATAGTATGAATATCTAAATGAAGATTACCTTTTTCAAACGTTTCAATCTCCAGTGTTTCGTATCCATATTCAACTGCCATTCGGCATACTTCGTCTAATGATAAGTCAGCATATGTTCCTGTACACAATCCAAGTTTCATACAATTCGCCTCGCATCTCTTAAATCAAAGTTTGTCCACCCGCAACAGTAATAGTCTGCCCTGTAATATAACTCGACATATCACTTGCCAAAAAAAGCACACAATCAGCCACTTCTTCAGGTGTTCCAAAGCGCTTTACTGGAACAGAATCAGCCACTTCCTGAACAAACTGCTCTGGTGTAATGTTCCTCTTTTCTGCCCACCATTTTGCCGCTCCCTGAGTCTGTTCTGTCATAATTTTTCCTGGCGCTACTGCATTGACAGTAATATTATATGGCGCCATTTCAAGTGCTAACCCCTGTGTAAAAAGCGAGACCGCTCCCTTTGATGCAGAGTACGCAACATTGTATCCCTCCCCAATTTTCCCAGCAATAGAAGAAAAATTAATAACTTTCCCGTATTTTCTTTCCTTCATTAATTCTGTCATTTTATAGTTCACAAAGTACGTTCCATCCAAATTAACCGACATTGTTTTATTCCAACCTTTTTTATCTACTTCATGAAGTAAGCCTAAAATAACTATTCCTGCCGCATGGACTAAAATATCAATCCCGCCGAACTCATTCCATGCCTTTAGAATTATATCATTTACCATATTTTCATTTGATACATCTAATATATATTTTTTTACCTTTGTTTGGTATTTTTGCAGCAACTCTTGTTTTACTTTTTCCAGATTATCTTCCGCAATATCTGCCAACGCAACATTAGCACCATTTTCCGCGAATTTTACCGCACAAGCTCTCCCCATTCCACTCGCCGCTCCAGTTATAAAGACATTTTTATTTTTTAAATTTAACACTATTTATTACCCTCCAAATAATAAGCCACTTTTTTACATAACCGCCTTTCGTAAGCACATGACGAAAGGCGGTTATAAACTTTTGGATTTTTCACCAAAACTCCTCGTTATCTCAATATTACCACGTATTTAATTTTACTGGGAAACTCTCTTCACTTCAAATTACTGATATTGTTCTAAGTTTTTAATGGCTTCTTCGGCTCCTTCTTTTGTAACAATTTCAAAACCACTATCTGTTACCATTTCCGGATTGCCGCCTTCAATAACTTCAAGTAGAACATTTATTGCTTCTTTCCCCGCCACATCGGGTGCCTGCGCAGTATTTGCGATTTCACTTCCGTCTTTTACCAGATTCAATCCATCTATTGTCCCATCAAAACCGATTACATCGACTTCATCAAGTACACCAGCCTCTTCTAATGCTCTTACACACCCAATACCAATTGCATCACAAGCACACCAAAAAACTTCTACATCTGGATTTGCTGTCAAAATGTTCTGTGTTGCTGTATATCCTTGATCAACAGACCAATCTGTCGACTGTTCCGCAACAATATCACACCAATCATCTAACCCATCGTCAATTCCTGCTTTCCGCTTGTTCCCGTTATCATTGCCTTCTTCTCCGTTAATTTTAGCCAGCTTAGTTCCTTCGGGATAATTTTCTCTTATCCATTCTCCTGTTGCTACGGCGGCGCTATAATTATCAGTTCCTACAAACGGAATTCTTTCATAACCATCTGCTTCTAACGCATCTTGATCACAGTTGTTGTCCATCATAACAACCGGAAGGCCAGCATCTTGACATGCCTTAACTGAAACATTTGCTCCCTCTGCTGACATGGCTACCATAACAAGGCCATCAAAAGTTCCATTTGAAATAATATTTTCAATCAGTTCTGTTTGTCCTGCCACATCTGTAAGTCCTTCTCCACTCGTAGCTTGGACAACTCCTTCATGCCCTAATGCTTCGCACTGCATCTTAGCCGCATTCGAAAGAATAATCATATAAGGATCACTCAAACCATTTGGAACTATTGCTAATTTGTAACTATCTTTTTTCTCTGTTTCCTGCTCCTCTCCACTTCCACTATCATCAACTGTTCCACATCCAATCAACGTAACGGCCAGGATAATTGCTATACATTCAGCTATGATTTTCCTTTTTTTCCTTTTCATAAATTTTCCTCCTTTACTTTTTTATAACGTGGTAATATTGCAAGACAATATTATTTCTATTATTCCGCCTTTCGTTCTTCTGATTTATCCACCAGGACTGCTCCAACAATAACAAGCCCCGTAATAATCTGCTGATAGTATACGGATACATCCAACATCTGTAATCCATTTTTTAAAATTGTAAGAAGCAATGCTCCCACTAATGTATTCCTCAGCTTTCCTTGTCCGCCTGAAAGTGCAATTCCGCCAATTACACAAGAGGCAATCGCATCCATCTCATATCCTTTACCAGATGTTGGAGACGCATAAGCCAACCTAGCAAGTAACATCAATGCGGCAATCGCTGAAAATAATCCTGCTAATGTATATACTAAAATCTCAACCATTTTAGTATTGATTCCGGATAGTCGTGCCGCCTGTACATTTCCTCCCAACGCATATACATGTCTCCCAAATTTAGTTTTCCCCATTACAAATATCATAATTATATATAGGATAATCAAACAGTAGACAAACGTCGGAATTCCTAAAATTGTCAGTTTTGCAAATGCATTCAGTTCTCCTGGTAATCCTGAGATTGGTTGTCCCCCATTCAGTGCAAGTGCACCACCTTCTGCCATCTCCATAATTCCAAGTGTCATTATAAAAGCCGGCAATTTTCCATAACTAATTCCTATTCCGGTTACAGCCCCAACCAAGCACCCTGCTACTACTGTCAAAACTAATGCTATCCCTAAGGGCAGTCCTCCTTTTACGATCAATAAAGCACAAATCATTCCATTAAATCCCAACATACTTCCACTAGACAAATCGATACCACCTGTCAAAATAACAATAGAAGCCCCTATCGCCATAACACCTACAATGGAGGACTGCACAACAATATTGGTTATATTATTCCAACTAAGATAATCAATTCCCCTAACTTTACATAAAAGTGTAAATACTAAGATAATGGCTATGACACCTATGTAAAGAGCAATTTCCGAAAGCCACTTTCTTTTATTTTGAGCTAGTTCTACAACTTTTTTATTTTCCACTTTGCTCACCTCCATATAGTGCATATTCCAAAATTTGTTTTTGAGTCAATTTTTTTGTATTTTCCAAAATTGTTGCTATTTCTCCAGCATGCATTACCATAATACGATCACTCATTTTCATAATCTCCACTAAATCGGAGGAAATCATAATAACGGAACCTCCTTTTTGGGATAATTCCTTAATAATATTATAAATTTCTTCTCTTGCCCCAACGTCTATCCCTCTTGTAGGCTCATCGATAATATATACATCCGCATTATTGGCCACCCATTTTGCTATTACAACCTTTTGCTGATTTCCCCCTGACAAACGTCGAACTTCTTGTTGATAGCTTGTCGCTTTTACATTCAATCTTTTCATGTACTCTTTCACATAAGAAGGGATTTTTTTTGTTTTCAAAATATACTTTCCAAACTGCGACAAATTTGGCAAAATAATATTATCCGCTACTGAATGATTTAAGATTAGCCCCTCGTCTTTTCGATCTTCGCTAAGATAAACAATCCCCTTTTTTATTGCATCGTTTATGTTGTTTTTCTTTAATTCCTTAGTATCATTCTGACAAGTAATTTTTCCACCATCTTTTCGATATGCTCCAATAATACATTTCGCCATTTCTGTCCGACCAGACCCTACCAATCCAGCAACTCCCAGTACCTCTCCTTTATACAAATGAAAAGAAATATTTTTTAGCAATGACTTATAAAATAAATTTTCCACCCGAAGAGCACAATATTCTTTGTTAATATAAGGATTCTTTTCTTTCTCAAACTGAACCTCTCTGTTTACCATCAATTTTGTCAACTCTTCTGTATTGGTATTTACTAGATCCAATGTTGCTATATACTTTCCGTCCCTCAAAACCGTACATCTATCACCTATTTCAAATAGTTCAGACATTCTGTGAGAAATATAAATAATCCCTATATTTTCTTCTTTTAATTTACGAATCACTTCAAATAAACGCTCGGTTTCCTTATCTGTGATTGCTGCTGTGGGTTCATCTAAAACTAAAATTTTTAACTCTGTTGAAAGCGCCTTAGCAATCTCGACCATTTGCTTTTGTGCTACACTTAGGTTTTTTACAAGCGCCTTTGGATTGATTTCAACCCCCAGACGTTTTAGAACTTTCTCTGATTCTGAAATCATTTTTTTACGGTCTATCACAATTCCATTATGAAATTCTTTTCCCAAAAAAATATTCTCATAGACACTTGTATAGGGATTCAAATTGAATTCTTGATAAATTACACTAATTCCCGCATCAATTGCCGCTTTAGTTGAAAGACCATCTAGTTTTTCTCCAGACAGAAAAATTTCTCCCTTTTCCTTTTTATAGGCTGCCGACAATATTTTAATAAGTGTAGATTTTCCCGCTCCATTTTCTCCTAAAAGTACATGTACTTCTCCCTTTCTCACATCCAGACTTACATTATCTAACACCTGCACGCCTGAAAAGCTTTTACAAATTCCTTTCATTTGAAGTGCTAGTTCTTCCACATTTCCCCCTCCTTCCCTAAATACTTCCGTTGTAACCTCTAAAAGATTTCTTTAGGATATCAATATCTTGCCTCATTAATTCAATCGCATCTTTATCACAGTGATTCATTGGTGGCTGGTCATAATAATTTTCCAAATGCACAAATCCTTGATATCCAATCTCACATAATGCCTTTACCGATTCATAATACGAGGTCGCTCCTTCTCCTAGAAGGGCGGCGCTAAGTTCTCCTTCTTTTCCATCTTTTACGTGCACTTCACAAATTCTGTCACCCAATTCCCGTATCATATCCGGTGCGAAATACCCTTTGTTCAAATATGGATTTTGCGTATCCATATAAATTTTTAGGTTTGGATATCCAACTTCCTCTATGAGCCGGATATCCTCTTTTACAGATAATGCATTTTCCGTTGCCACTTGGATTCCTGCCTCTCCCGCCAGTTGACATGCTCTGCGCAAAAAAATCACAAGTTCCTGGAAATCTTTCTCCGTTTCTATCCGACTTTCTCCAAATGCCGGAAACTGTATCAAAGGAAGTTTCATTCTCTTTGCAATTTCTACTGATTTTTCTAACGCCAGCAACGCCACTTTTTTCTCGGGAGAATCCACCGGTTTCGTAATTCCATAATAGTCCAAACAATTAACTGCAACCGCGGAGAACTCAATTCCATATTTAACTTTTTCTTCCAAATAAGCATCTTGGATATATGGATTAGATAAGGGGAAACTATGTTCATAGTCTCCCTGAAAAAGTTCTACTCCATCTAGGCCCATATCTTTTAAAAATTTGCAAATGTATGGCCCCTGGATAGGAGACGCCCACTCACATATGCCAAACTTTATCTTCCCCATGTTCCATCCCCCAATCTATCTTTCCATTACCAGTTCGGTGTCACCACAAATTTTCCGCCTTCCAGACTAGCCGCTGCCTCGATCGCCTCGATTGCTTGTTCCAGGGAATAACACCTGGTCAAAAACTTACTGGGATCAATTCTTCGGTTTGCGATCAATCGAATCACATGCGGCCAGATATCATGTCCAGAACTTCCAATGGAACAATGATAATTCACTCCTTTCTTTTGCAGATATGTGGACATAATCGGTGTCCTTGTGGCCGAAATCCCGATTTGCGCAATCGTTCCGCCTACACTCATCATTTTTTCAATCTCTGGAATCGTTTCTGCCTGATGATGTGTCGCTTCTACAGCCATCTCTACCCCAATACCATTCGTAAGTTCCATTACCTTCTCGCTTGGACTGCTTCCTTCCTGGAACAATTTATCTGGATCAAACACATAGTCTGCACCTACATCCTTTGCCAGTTTCATCCTTAGAGGATTTTTATCAAAAGAAATAATTTTTGCAGCCCCTGCCGCCTTTGCCAGCGACAACGCAGACAGGCCTATCGGTCCGGCGCCGAACACCGCCACGTTTCCCCCTGGCCGGAATCCTCCGCCTCTGGTGAACATCCCGTTATAAGCAACTGCTGTCGGCTCTACCATAGACGCCACTTCCAATGCTCTTTCTTTACTTCCATATACAGGTACAAGGTCTTCTACATGAAAACAAAATTTTTCTTTTGCCACCAGATATTCCGCAAAAGCTCCATCCAGTGAAAAGCCGATTTCTTCCAAATTTTCACACTGATTAAACAGACCCGCCCGACATGCAGAGCATTCGCCGCACCAGTTCATTGTTTCTGCAACTACCAGATCCCCCTCCTTAAATCCTTTAACATTCTTTCCTACCTGGACAATCTCTCCGGAAAATTCATGTCCAATCACAACGGGTAGTTTGCAATGACCGCAGTAATAGGTATAATCATTTTCATCGGCCCCCAGAAACATGGTATCGGAACCACATACCGCGGCACCTCCCACTTTCAGCAGCACTTCATCATCCCTGGGAACCGGTACTGGTTTTTCTACCAACTCCAGCTTCGGATGACAAAACAGATCGCTTCCCATGATCGCCCGTTTATCCCGTTTCTCCCTTTCCGTAGGCTGATACCCTTTTCTGGGCTTCCATTCCGCACTTACCTGTAATGCTTTCATAAAACCTTTTCCTCCTTTTCCCCCAAATAATCTTTCAAAATGACCTTTATAACAAAACTGCTCATTTTATAACAATCTTCTTGACGATATTTTTTATCCAAAATTTCTCAGAGCATAAATATAGCCATATTTTTGTATATATTTCCCATTTTGTTTGCATTATTGTGTTTTTGATGGTATAATTGTAACAACAATTTTGCCATTGTTCTATAATTATATTCCTGTTTAAAATAACAATATTCTTTATTTGGAGGTGTCAATATGCCAGCAAATATGCCGCGTGAGATCAAAGTCGACAAAAATATGAGAGAACTAAATCCCCATGGCAACTATGGTTTTCCGATCTATCTTCTCCATATTACTTTATCTGCTTATCCATTTGGCCGACTCAACTGCCACTGGCATCCAGAGATTGAGATTATGCTTGTTCAAGATGGATCCATGGTCTATCAGGTAAACCAGACCACTTATCATCTCACGGAAGGGGATTGTCTTTTTGTAAATTCCAACGCCCTCCATTCCGCTTCTATGTTTGAAGGCAGCGACTGCCATTATCTCGTCGCTACTTTTAATTCCAATCTAGTATATGGGTACGAAAAAAGTGACATTGATACCAACTACACTTTTCCTCTTCTGAATGCGGATTCTTTTCCTTCTTTCATTTTCCGCGCCGGCACTGAAGAAGCTCTTTTATTCAGCAAATACTTAGAGGAAATCGCTACTTTTTATGAATCAAGATCTTCCTGCTATGAACTCCATATCAAGAGCCGCCTCTGCGAATTATGGACCATTGTTTTTGAATCCTTCCAGCAGCGCCAGTCCTCGTCCGGCTCTGGTTTGACTGAAATCAAACAGATTTCTCGTTTAAAAAACGCTCTTTTATTCATTCATGCCCACTATACGGAGCCCATCACCCTGGATCAGATGGCAGAATCGTGCCACACCAGCAAAAGCGAGTTCTGCCGCATCTTCAAGAAAACACTGCATCAGACACCTTTTGAATACCTGCTCCGTTACCGGATACAAAAAAGCCTCTCACTTCTGGTCTCCGATTCTCTCAATATCACGGAAATCGCCCAGCAGGTAGGCTTTTCTGGCCCCAGCTATTATTCTGAAGTCTTTCGCAAATATATGAATTGTTCCCCGAGGGAATATAAAAAACGTCTCGTTGTATAAATTATACCATGCGGGAAATCTTATATTATTTCCAATATTTTCCAACTATTTCCAGACACAAAAAGAAAGCAGCAGGAACTCTTGAAACCATAGTTCCTGCTGCTTTCTTTTCCCATTTTATCTTTAAAATCTTAATTACTTCCCCAGACTCTTCCGGGCCGTCTCGATCTCCTGTCCAGAGATCCCGGTGTATTTCTCAATATCACCAGCAGAAAATCCGTTGTTCAGCATATTTTTCACTACCAAAAGGATCTCTGCCTGCCTTCCTGTTTTTTCGCCTTCCTTTATTCCGTTCTCTCTTCCTTCTTCCATCCCACGCTCTCTTCCTTCCCGCAGCGCATCTGCATACCATTCCTCCATCGCCTGACACATATCGATCTTTCCCTCCTTCTCCAAGCCTTTTATTTCTTCTATATCTTTTAACAGTTTTTCTGAATGCAGAAACGCCCGCAGCGCTTGATACGTCTCTACATCAATTTCCCGGAAATATTCCTCATTTTCCCACAGATATTTCTGCAGTTCCTCCCTTTTTCCCCTACATTTTAACATGCCGAATACTTGCTGTAAATCTGTATGAAACCTCCCCAATTCTCCCATATTCCCCGCATCCACCAGGTTGATATGATAATTGGGAAGATACTGGCGCAGCGTTTCCGTATCTCCTGTAATCCCATCTATCTGAAATAGATCATAAAGCTCCCAAGCGCCGTCCCACTTCTTCAGATCATAGTAGAAGACCAGCGTGATCACCGGCTGAATCTTATCCCCTTTGCGGAATCTGGATAAATACTCTTCTCCGGTCATGCGCCCGCCGGTTTCCCACGGGTATCGCCAATTTCCCTCTTCCCTTTCTCTTTTTGTCTGTTTCCACCGCTGTCGGATCTGGTCCGTATAAGTCAGGCTGTCATAGAGCATGTTCCTTACAGGCATAGCGTAATGTACCTTCTCCTGAGTCTCACAGGCTAAAATCGTAAGAGTAGCTCCCTTTTCCCACCGCTTTACGATATCTCTGTACCGCTGAATACTTTTCTCTTTCTTTTCCCTTCCAGCGATCAGCACATCTGTTTCCCGATCCAGGCATTCCAACTCTTCCGGACGGATTACTTCTCTGCCGCCAAACAATAGGCCGTTAAACAGATCCGCAAATCTCCTGTCGTCACTCAGCCATTGATTTACTGCCACATTTGCTTTCCCCATAAAAAACCTCCTCTTCAATTGTATTTTCATCAAAACTTGAAATCTCCGGCCGAAAAGCCCTGAACCTTGGAGACTGTGCCGCTTTCTCTTGCGGCATACTGATCCGGACACTGAATTTCCTGAATTGGAGTGGTCCGGGATTTTGATGTGACAATATTGTAACACAAAAAGGACTAGAACCGCAACCCCTATATCACACTCGCAAAAGCTTCTATCAATAGTCAAAAAGGAATCGCCCGCCTCCTTCACAGAACCAGCGATTCCTTTATATATTCAATATCTGCCCGCGGCAGGCAGGCTGCGTTCTAGTAATTCGGCTGTGTCGCCACAACTCCCTCTGTGATCTGCTCAAACAGCTCAAACGGGATCCCCACGCCCATATCGTGCTCGCTCCACTTGCACAGCATACGGGTGCTTGGGCACAGTACGCTCACATTCAGCTCTCCTGTCAGATAAGGCGACACTGTCAATTCGGAACACATCCCCTGCATAGCTCCCATATCGATGGCCGGCTTCTTTCCAGTATTGTATTCATACCCCTGCACGATACGCATGGACTGGTACGCATTGGTCATAACGATCACAACATCCGGCGTCTGTACGCACTGCTTCAGAGGAACTACCGCCACCCCGTAAGTAGATACCTGCAGCCTATGCAGACTTTTGATCGATCTGCGCAGACGTCCTGCCGTTGCCACAGAAGAATACAGCTGATAAGAAAAATATTCCTGCCCGCTTTCGATGCGTTCCGTACTGGGCTCCAAGGCCAAAGCAGTTGTCGCCCCATCGCACTTATGATGCTCTAATCTGCTCTTGATCGCCGTCTCCCGCATCGCCGCCTGTTTGACCATCACGCAATAGGGCATTGCCGACTTTGTCTCCTCCACCGGATACTGGTCATAATCCTCTTTCGTGAACAGCAGGGTGATTCCCACCGGTTCCGCTTCCAGGCCCAATACCCCCTTCAATGTTTCAAGACTTTCCTCCACCCGCTCCTTTGGATAACATTCATGGGGCAGCCCATATTCAATATTTTTATGTTTATATGGCATACGCTTCCTCCTTTAAAATTACATTCATTTCCATCTCTTTGATCACATCCCGCCCCCGCCGGCTCCATGTTTACTGGATCGATGCGAAGCTGAACCGGAATAGATCATATCTCACCAGAACCGCCACAAGCACCCCATAGAGCAGAAGAGAAACAATCAGGAATCCCCAGTCCGCCCGGTCCGTTTTCATAGTCCGGTAAAAGGTCCGTTTCCCTTCTCTGCCAAGCCCTCTGCTTTCCATTGCGCAGGCCACCCGCTCTCCTCGTCTGGCCGCCACGCAGAACAAAGGCAGCATCACTCTGAACGGCGAGGTAAACCTGGAAAATATCCCTTTATTCCAGGGAAGTCCGCGAATCTCCTGCGCCAAATGGATCGCGTCTACCTGAGACTGCAGTTCCGGCAGAAAACGATAAGTTGCCATTGTAGCATATCCATGAACGATGGACAGCCGGCACTGGGTGATCAGGCTCAGCACCAGATCACTGGGCCTTGTAGTCAGCACAAATCCCATAGACATTGTCACCAAAGCCAGAATCCGGAATCCAAGAGAAAATCCATGGACCAGATCCCGCTGGGTCCACTGGAAGATCCACAGCCGGAACACAATTCCCGGCTCTGCGTTCAATCCCCGCAGCGCAAGCATAGAAATCATAAATAAAAAGCTCACCACCAAGAACAGCAGAAGCCGGCGCAGAAGATTCTGGAAGGGAATCTTTCCGCCTGCCCACGTCCCAAGGAAAAAAATCACAAACGTCAGAAATGGCAGGACCGGGAAATACGAAAGACAGACAATGATCGTTACCGCGACGATCAGAAGCAGTTTTATGATCGGATTTCTTCGGTGAAGAAAAGAATCTTTCTCTATGTACGCGAACATACGCTACCTTCCCCCTTTCCGGTTTCTCTCGCCCGCTTCTCTCCAGGCAAAATATTCCTCTGTCGGCAAAGCTTTCTTCACGCTCCCCTCTTCCAGCTCCACCACACGGGTGGCGTACTGCCTTACCAGGGATAAGTCATGGGTGATCATAACGATGGTGATCCCTTCTTCCACCAGTTTCTCCATATCCTTCATCAATTCCTGCCGATTCTCAAAATCCTGCCCATAGGTAGGCTCATCCAAAAACAAGATCTTCTGATGGGTCAAAAGCATATCCGCCACACTGAGCCGCCGTTTCTGGCCCTGACTCAGCACAAAGGGGCTTTTATCTTTCTCTTGCGCAAGATGGAACTTCTCCAACATTTCCTGGACCCGCTTCTCTTTTTCCTCGGCGCTTATCCGCACTCTTTTCAGGCTGAACATCAATTCTTCATAAACTGTATTTTTAATAAACTGATTCTCTGGGTTCTGGAACACCAATCCGATCAGATGATACAACTCCTTCTTGCGGTAGCTCTCTACGGGCCTGCCAAACAGCCGGATCGTTCCGGCGTCCTGGGTATTGATCCGGAAGATCAGCCGCATAAGCGTCGTCTTCCCTACGCCATTCTCCCCAACGATCGCCAGAAATTCTTGCTTTCTCACAGACAGATTCAGACCTTTTATGATCTGTTTTCCATTTTCTTTGTCTTTCTTCCGTTTTCCGGGGATCGGATAAGCAAATTCCAAGCCTTCGATCCTCAGAACTTCTTCCTCAGAAGACAGATCCTTTCCCCGGCGCTTTATCTGTTCTTCTGCCTGGACACGCCAGCCCTGGCGGATCACCTCTTCCCTTGCGCCGCTGGCCGTTGGAGTTCCATTCCGATCCAGCGCCAGGACATAATCCACCTGGTCAATGATCTCCGCGATATTATGTTCCACCAGCAGGATCGTAATTCCTTCTTCTCTGGACAGACGGAGGATCAGGTCAAAGATCTGCCGGCGGCTTTCCGGATCCAGATTGGCTGTCGGCTCGTCCAACAGCAGGATTTCCGGCTCTGTCACCAGCAGAGAAGCGATCGCGATCTTCTGCTTCTGGCCCCCTGACAGATTATTTAGATCCATCTTCTCATATCCTTCCATTCCCACGAAGGCAAGCGCTTTCTGAATCCTTTCCCCCATCACAGATGGATCAAATCCCAGATTTTCCATTCCAAACGCCAATTCCTCTTCTACGGTGAAAGTACAAAACTGGCTCTCTGGATTCTGCATGACAAATCCGATCCTGTCACACCGTTCTCTTGGAAGTACAGACGTAATATCTTCCTTTTCAAGGAACACCTTTCCCTCCAGCTTCCCTTCATACATATGGGGGATCAATCCATTCAGCAGATAAAGAATAGAGCTCTTCCCGCAGCCGCTCGGGCCGCTGATCGCATGGATCTTGCCTTTATAAAAACAGCAAGAGAGATGCTTCCATACCGGAAGCGTCTCTCCTTCATAACAATATGTTACATCCCGCATTTCCAGGATGACCGGTTCCTCTGACTTTTTTATGCCTTTACACATTTGAATCCTTTCAGCACTCCGGTTTTTGCCAGAGCTGCGGTAATAACCTTGACAAGAATGATGCTGATCACGATAGCGCTAAAGAAACGGACGATTATCACGCCAGCCGCTACTGCTCCTCCATAGCTCCAGGGAGTTCCCCAGAAGAATCCATCTCTGCACAGCACAAAGATCGGTCCCAGGATTCCTGACAGCAGCAGGTTCTTCATGCTTCCCTGATATTTGTCTACAACCCCGTATCCAATCTCAACAGCAAGTCCTTCCAGGAACCCTGCCAGCACAAGCTGCAGACCATAAGGGCTTCCCAAAAGCAGGTTCACTCCCGCGGTCACCAGCGCGCCAAAGATGGCGAATCCCGGCTTGCGCACCAGATACATCGGCATCATCGCCGACAGCATATAGATTCCAAAAGTCAGTTCCATAAATACAGTACCCAGCACTGCTGACAACGGCATATATGCCCAATCCAGCAATGTGTAGATTACTCCGATCACCGCAGCAACCATTGCCACTACTACAACTTCTTTTGTTGTGAATTTTTTCTCCATGTTCTCTCTCCTTTTTCCTTTGCGGCGGCCGCTAATGCCGCTTTTCGCTTGAGGTTTTCAAAAACAGAGTCATTATACCATGGAGTTCTTTAACTATTCCAATCGATTATTCAAATAAATCTTTATTTATAGATTGTATCTATATGCTTTCCGGCTGCAGACGGTAATCCATATCGCCCTTTGTCCAGGCCATATCCCAGAATTGATACTCGTATTTGCTGCAGTTGATCAGGATATGCTCCAGATTCTGGATCTGCTCTTCCGTATATCCTTCTGTCAGACGATCCAGAAGGTCGATCACCGTCTGGTTTCCTCCCCGGAACGCATCGCTGACATAAGTGCTGGCCCACCTTCCATAGAACGGCTGCTCCATAGCCCCTGGTACCGTCTCAAGATAATCGCCGATCAGTTTGTAGCTCCAGAAACAAGCCAAGACTGCCGTAGTCAATTCCGCAAGTCCTTCTTTCATCGCTACCGCGATCATATAATTCGTATAAGAATCATTGTTCAGGCACATAGGAGTCTGCTCGATCACCTCCTGGGTGATTCCGAGCTCCTTCAAATAAAACTGATGTACCGCATTTTCTGTATTCAAAGTGTCCGCGATAAAGGCGCTGAATAAGCGCATATCTTTTTCGTCCCTGGATTTTACAACTCCGAGGGCAAATACTTTCGCGTACTCCATCAAATACTTATGATCCTGGATCATATAGAACTGAAACTTGTCTTTCTCTAATGTCCCGTCTGCCATTCCCTGGATAAAAGGATGGGTAAAATAGCTTTCCCAAATGGGGAGCGCTTTCTCATACAAACGCTGTGATACTTTCATGCTCTTTTCCTCCCGATAGATTTTTCATATATAATATCATACTCTTGCCTTTCCCGCACTTCCAAAAAGCCAAAATAATCAGGCCATAAAAGCCCCGTCCTCTTTCCAGTTTCCCTCTCCATCCTTATATAGGATCCTTTGGTTCCCACTGCCCCGGAATTTTAAGGTCACATCCTTCTTGGCTTCTACAAACTCTCCGTCCACCAGCCGGTCAATATAGGAAAGCATTTCTTCCGTCACATCCGTATGCGCCTTTCCGCCGGGGATCAGATCTACATCACAGGTATAGCCGGTATAGCACCAGATATCTTTCCGCGGATATGTCTCCCTGACCCTGCGCAGAAGATGTACCAATTCTTTCTGGTTCTCCGGCTCGAAAGGTTCTCCTCCCAGCAGTGTAAACCCCTGGATATAAGAAGGAGACAAAAGCGTTATGATCTCCTCTTCCGTCTCCTTGGTATACGGCTGTCCATAAGAGAAATCCCAGGTCTCCGCGTTAAAACAGCCTTTACAGTGATGGCGGCAGCCCGAAACGAACAGGCTCACCCGCACGCCCGGACCATCCGCGATATCATATGGTTTTATATTTCCGTAATACATTCCCTGTCTCCTACAAATGCAGTACCCGGTCTTTGATCTCCTGGGTACGTCCCTGATTCCAGAACTGTGTCCCGATATAACCGCAGGTCCGGCGGGCTACAAACATTTTATCCTGATCCTGGTTCCCGCAGTTTGGGCACTCCCAGATCAGCTTGCCGGACTCATCTTCTTTGATCTGGATCTCTCCATCATAGCCGCAGCACTCACAGTAATCACTCTTGGTATTCAGTTCCGCGTACATAATGTTATCATAGATAAACTGCATCACCGACAGCACCGCGGGGATGTTATCCTGCATATTCGGAACCTCCACATAACTGATAGCGCCGCCTGGAGACAATCTCTGGAAATCCGACTCGAATTTCAGCTTGTGGAACGCATCGATTTCTTCCGATACGTGCACATGATAACTGTTGGTAATATAATTCTTATCCGTCACACCCTCAATGATCCCAAATCGTTTCTGCAGACACTTGGCAAATTTATAAGTAGTGGATTCCATAGGCGTTCCATAGACAGAATAACTGATGTGCTCCGCCTCTTTCCACTCGGTACACTTGTCGTTAAGTCTCTGCATAACTTTCATAGCAAATGGCTGCGCTTCCGGGTCTGTGTGGGTCTTCCCCAGCATCCGCACGCACATTTCATACAGTCCCGCATACCCCAGGGATATGGTGGAGTATCCATTATAAAGAAGCCTGTCGATCTTCTCTCCCTTCTTCAAACGGGCAAGCGCTCCATACTGCCACAGGATCGGCGCCACATCAGAAACGGTTCCAAGAAGACGCTCATGCCGGCAGCGCAGCGCCCGGTGGCAAAGTTCCAGCCGCTCATCTAAGATCTCCCAAAACCGGTCCATATCTCCTTCAGAAGAGCAGGCGACATCTACCAGATTGATGGTCACTACTCCCTGGTTGAATCTGCCGTAGAATTTATGGCTGCCGTCCGCGTTTCTCTGAGAATCCTCTACCGTCAGGAAAGAACGGCATCCCATACACGGATATACTTCGCCCTGCTTCAATTCCTTCATGATCTTAGCGGAAATGTAATCCGGCACCATCCGCTTGGCGGTACATTTTGCGGCCAGTTCCGTCAGATACCAGTATTTGGAATCCGCCGTCACATTATCTTCATCCAGCACGTAGATCAATTTCGGAAAGGCCGGTGTGATCCACACGCCCTTTTCATTCTTCACTCCCTGCATCCGCTGGATCAGCACTTCCTCAATGATCATGGCCAGATCATCCCGGATCCTGCCATCCTCTACCTCGTCCAGGTACATGAATACCGTTACGAACGGCGCTTGTCCGTTACAGGTCATCAGGGTGATCAGCTGATACTGGATCGTCTGGATCCCGCTCTTTACTTCATCTTTCAAGCGGCGTTCCGTTACCGCGTCAATAATCCTTTCATCCAGGCTTTCGCCGCATTCCTGTCTCTCCGCGATCACATTTTTACGGATCTTCTGCCGGCTGATATCCACAAACGGCGCCAGATGCGCCAGTGTAAAGGATTGTCCGCCATACTGGTTGCTGGCCACCTGCGCTACGATCTGAGTGGTCACATTACACGCGGTAAAGAAGCTGTGCGGTTTTTCAATCAGCGTTTCACTGATGACCGTTCCGTTCTGCAGCATATCTTCCAGATTGATGAGATCACAATTATGCTCTCTCTGGGCAAAATAGTCAGAATCATGAAAATGGATGATTCCTTCTTCGTGAGCCTGCACGATCTCCTCCGGCAGGAGCACTCTTTTTGTCAGGTCCTTGCTCACCTCGCCGGCCATATAATCTCTCTGGGTAGAATTAATGACCGGGTTCTTATTGGAATTCTCCTGGTTCACCTCTTCATTGATATTGTCCAGAAGAGAGAGTATCCCGTTATCCGTTGTATTTGATTTCCTTTTCAGTTCTCTTTTATAACGGTAACGGACATACTTTTGGGCCACCTCGTAACCGCGCATCTCCATGATCCCGGTTTCCACCATATCCTGAATATCTTCCACGTTCACCGCGTGAGTAAAATCTTTTACCTTCCCGGCTATGTTATCTGCGATCGCTATGATCTGGTATTCATTCATCTGATGGATCTTATCCACCTCATTGTTCGCGGCCTTGATCGCGTTGATGATCTTCTCCAAATGAAAGTCTACTTCTTCTCCATTGCGCTTGATTACCTTAGTTTTTACTTGAATGTCCATTCTTACTCCCTTCTATTTTATACCAAATATTGATATTTCTTACATTCTTTTACTATATTTAGTGTCTTGTACTATCATACACTACTTGTTCCGAAAAGGGAAGAGGCAACTCCGTAATTTTTCAATCGGGGCCGGGGGATTTTTAAAAATCCCCCGGCCCCGATCGTTTTTCCGGCATTTCGCTTACATCTCCCAATATTCTTCTTATTTTTTTGTCTATTTTCCCTTTTTATATGTTGACATTTGTAATACTTATATGTAAAATGTAACTCAAACATAAGTTACAAAAGATTTATTACTGTTACATTTGTAACAGTCATGAGAGTAAAAAGGAGGAACATTATGAACACAACAGCAAGAATGAACCATATCTTTCAGCCGGATGGCAAAACCTTTATCCTGGCTATGGACCACGCAGCGAACTTCAACACTCTGCCGGCTCTGCAGAATCCTAAGAAGCTGGTCCGTGAGATCGCTTCTGCCGGCGCAGATGCGTTCCTTAGCACCGTAGGTATGGCAGAACACTTGACCGATTCTTTCCTCGGAAAAGGAATCATCGTAAGGACAGACGGCGGTGTATCCTTCCTGGGAGACCGCAGCAAAGCCATGAAAATTACTGTTACCGCCGAGGATCTGGCAAGAATGGGCGCTGACTCTGTCATCACCATGAGCTTTCCAGGCTCCAAATTCGAGAACGAATACTTAAGCAACCTGACCAAATTATGTATGGACTGTCATAAATGGGGTATCCCGGTACTGGCAGAGGCTCTTCCAAGAGGATTCGAGCCAGCGGAAGATTCCAGAACACCGGAGAATCTTACATTTGCCTGCCGTCAGAGCGTTGAGCTTGGCGCGGATTATGTAAAGACCAACTACACCGGAGACCAGGAATCCTTCAAAAACCTGGTAGAAGCGACTTACAAACCAGTTGTGATCCTTGGCGGAGCTAAGAAGGTTCCGGTAGAACAGCTTCTTCAGGAAATCAAAGACGCAATGGAAGTAGGCGGCGCTGGTGTAGCAATGGGAAGAAATATCTGGGGACATGAGAATCCGGTTGGATACACCGCGGCCATCGCGAAACTGATCCACGAAGACTGCAGCGTAGAAGCCGCCATGAAAGAAATGAATAAAACATTTGCTGTATAACAAATCAGGAGGGAATAGACGTGAGTACATTTAAAGTAGCTGTCCTTGAGGACGTAAAGAAAATCGCATTTCACGATGCAGAAAAAAGAGAACCAGGTGACAAACAAGTCCTGGTAAAGGTAGATTCCTGCGCCATTTGTACCCTGGAGCAGCGGGTATACACCGGCGTTATGAACCGGTATCCGTTTGCCGGCGGACACGAGGCCGCTGGTGTAGTTGAGTCTGTCGGCGCGAAAGTAAACGGCGTAAAAGCCGGAGACAAAGTAGCCATCCGTCTTTTAAACTCCTGCGGCGAGTGCTACTACTGCCGCAACGGCCATGAGAATCTTTGCGTGAAATCCTTCATCGCGGAGACTCAGGAATGTGCCATGGGACCTGGCGGTTTCTCTGAATACATGATGGTAAACGCAGAAGATGTTTATAAAATGGCAGACGACATCGACCTCTCTCACGCCGCTCTCTCCGAACCGCTTGCCTGCTGTGTGCACAGCATCCGCAACGGACAGGTAGAGCTTGGAGATGATGTTGTTGTCATCGGTGTAGGAATCATGGGCGCGCTGCATATCCAGCTTGCCAAATTAAAAGGCGCAAGAGTCATCGCCTGCGAACTGGACGCAAAACGTCTGGAAGTCGCTAAGAAGATGGGCGCTGATATTCTGATCAATTCCGGTGAAGTTGATCCGGTTGACGAGATAAAGAAACTGACAGACGGAAGAGGCGCGGACGCCGTATTCTGCACAGTACCCGTTGCCGCTCTGGCAAAACAGGCTGTCGACATGACAGGAAAGATCGGACGGACCGTTTTCTATACTTCCTTCCATCCAGACCTGCCGATCGAGGTAAGCCCGAACAAGATCCACTCTTCCGAGCAGATCATCACAGGTACTGTCAATCCTCAGAAGAAGGACTTCCTGATCGCGACCAGACTGCTGTCCTCCAAATTAGTGGACATGTCTGCGCTGATCTCCGATAAGCTGCCTCTGGCAGATATCGAGAAAGCTCTGGAAGAAGCTGTCCTTCCAGACACTTACAGAATCATCGTACAGCCATAACGGTCACGAACCGTCAAAGTCTCTCTCAAGCCAGTTGATAAAAGGGCTGTTCGAGAGGTATAATAGACCTATCAAGATCACGGAGGATGGGTTTATGAAAAACATAAATTTGTCAGAAGAAAAATTAGGGGAATACCAAAGAGTCGCCTACTATTACTATAAGGCAGGACTTACACAGGAGGATATCGCGAAACGTATGAACATGTCTCGTCAACGGGTGAATCGGATCGTCAGCGCCTGTGTGGATCTTGGTATTGTAAAGATTACTATTCAGGATCTGGACAAATCAAACCTCGAACTGGAGACGGAGCTTGAGCAGAAATATAATTTAACTGGAGTCAGAATCGTAAATAATATCGTTGAAGACAATCTCGTTCGAGAGTTGGGGATCGCGGCAGGCGCCTATCTGCAGAGCATCCTCAAAAAAGGAGATATCATCGGAGTAACGAGGGGGCGGACAACAGCGGCCATGGCTGACTACTGGACTCCTTCCTCCTCCCTTCCGCAAGATCTGACGGTAACACAACTGATCGGAAACGCAAAAGAATCCGACTCCCATACCGGAGTCAACAGCATCGTATACCGTCTCGCGGAGAAACTGGGGGCCAGAGAATCCCTGATGCTCGCTCCTGTCATTGTACGGAGCGAGGCGCTGAAGCAATCAATCCTCAGTGATCCGTTTTATCAGGAATCCTATTCCATCTTCAAGCGCTGCACCATCGCCGTTGTGGGAATCGGGACCGCCCAGAGCCAGTGGAAGCATATGATCTCCCTCTATGACCGGACGGATATGGAACAGTCCAAATGGACAAAAGATGTAGCAGGTGAAGTCTGCACGCACTTTTTCGATAAAAACGGGAACGAAGTGATCCCTCCTTTCGGAGATCAGATCATCGCCATCCCTCTTGAAGATTATCAAAATATTCCAACCCGGATCGGAGTCGCCGGCGGTCTTGAAAAAACCGAGGCCATCCGCGCGGCTTTAAACGGGAACTATGTCAACGTATTGATCACTGACTTCCAGACCGCAAATGAACTTATAGTATAGGGCAGACCCAGAACCTCTGCCCTCTCAAAAAGGAAAGGAGAATTATCATATTAATGTTTTCCCTTTTGCATTGGTGTGGTAGAGTGAAAGTGTATGTCAAACAACAACAGTAATCAGGGTGGATCACTGGGATTAGGCACTTGTGTCGCCATGATCGCCGGTGGTATGATCGGTAGTTCTATCTTTTCATTGTCCGGACTGACAATGACATCTGCGGGTCCTTCCGCAATCCTTACATGGGCGATCGCCGCGGTCATCATGCTCTGCTATGGGCTGATCTGTGCGGAATTGTCCACACGTTTCCCAAAATCAGGCGGTGTATTCGTATTCCCCTCCAAAGCGCTTGGCAAGACCGAGAAAGAAGGCGCTCTCTGGGGCTGGATCTCTACCTGGGGATATATCAATGCCAACATCGTAGCTATCGCGTTCGCCGCGATCTATGTTGGTACATATCTGAGCGTTGGTTTCCCAATTTTCGCAAATATGCAGATTCCGCTGGCGCTGATCGCGGTTGCGTTCATCACCATTTTGAACTGCGTGAATTTTGCGCTGGCCGGAAAAGTAAATAACCTGCTGGTATTGGCTCTTGTCATCACTATGGTGGCATACATTGCCATTTCCTTTGGATCCGGTGAGTGGGACACGAGTCTCCTGACTCCATTCTTTACCCAGGGATCCGCAGGGTCTACCGGCTTCTTGGCTATGGTTCCCACCGCTATGACAGGATATGGTTCTATCGTAGCCATGGCCTTCATGGTATCTGAAGTAAAGAATCCAAACCGGAACGTGCCAAGATCTGTTCTGATCGCCATGATCCTGGTTCTGTGCCTGTACCTTGGCATGATCCTGGCAACCGTTGGCCTGATCAGCGCGGACTTCTTGATGGAGAATCCTGGAATGCAGTTTATCCCAATGTTCGCGGCCGCATTTACCAAACTGGCAGCCATTCCGTGGGTTTCTAAGCTGATCTCTATCTCCGCTCTTCTGGCTCTGCTGACAACCATGATGACGGTAACCTCTCTTACCTCAAGAGCGATCCAGGCAGCCGCGGAGAAAGGTTCCCTTCCAAAGAAGCTGTCCGAGACCAACAAATCGGGAGTACCCTCTTACGCTACTTTCGTGGTTATGATCCCAGCGGCGATCATCTCCTGCTTCCCGCAGTTTACCTCTACCATCGTCAGCTTCGGCGCGCTGTTTGCCACTGTTACGATCACGATCAATATCATCTCTCTTCTGAAAGCCAGAAGCAAGTTTGATCTTCCGGAAGGCGCGTTCCACGCTCCCGGCGGCAATGTACTGCCAATTTTCGCTCTGCTTTTGATCGTCATCTGCTACATTCCGGATATCATCGGCGGCGGATGGATGATCTGGGCTTACTCCATCGCATGGTACATCATCGGAATCATTTACTATAAGATCCGTATGAAAAACCAAAGCGCAGAATAAAAGGTAAGAGGTGAATACAAATGAATTGGCAGATTGAAAATATGGAAAATACCTGCGTGGCTTACGGCTGCTTTGACAGCATGCATAAAGGCCACATGGCAGTCGCGGAAAAAGTAAAGGAAACAGCACAGGAAAAGGGACTTACTCCCGTCATCATCAGCTGTCCGAAACCAGGCCGTGTATTACAGACCGAGGAAGAAAAGATCTATCTCTTCCAGAAAGCCGGCATCGAGACTGTCCTCACCTTCCCGTATGAAGGCGGAGGCGACTGCACAGAAACCGAATTTGTTCAGAAGATCCTGGCCGATAAATTAGGCGCAAAAGCGCTGGTCATCGGCGAAGGCCATGCGCATCTGGGAGAAATCCAGACAGCCGCGGCGGCTGCCGGGATTGACGTTGTACTGTGCGAGACACAGGAAAAAGACGGGCATCCCATTACAGACGAAATGGTCAAAGAAGTCTTTGACGCATGCAAATTTGATGAATTTATCGAATTATGCGGACATCCTTATATCATGATCGGGGAAGTCGAGCACGGAAAGGCTCTTGGGAGAACGGTAGGCATGCCGACCGCCAATCTTTCCAGCGTAGAAGACAAGATCAAACCGCTGGACGGCGTGTACGCTACTGTTGTACACGTAGACGACGAGCTCTATAAGAGTATGACCAACATCGGAAAACGGCCGTCCGTAGACAGCTTCGACTATGTGACCATCGAAGCGTTCATCCTGGATTTCTCCAGAGACATCTACGGCAAAACGCTGGTGCTGGAAGTACATCAGTTTGTCCGCGGCGTTCAGAAATTCGCCAATCTGGAAGAAGTACAGAAACAAGTACAGAAAGATATCCAGAAAGTACGCGAAGTCTTAGAAAACGCGGTTAACGAGAACAATTAACTATCACTTCCCATACACGTTTAACGGGGCCGGGGGATTTTTAAAAATCCCCCGGCCCTAATGAGAAAGGAGACTCAAAAATGACCAGAAAAGTGATCAAAATGACAAATGCCAGAACTCTGGAGATTTTCGAGGAACCCATTCCAGAATTGGGGCCTCATGATATTCTTCTCAAAATTACGATCGCGGGAATCTGCCGCAGTGAAATGCCCACTTATCTGGGGGAAGGCGCCATGCTGATGAAAGGACCTCTCGGATTTTCCTGCATCACAGATTATGTCCCCTATCCGGCCAGCTTTGGTCATGAACCTACCGGCGTTGTAGAAAAAGTAGGTTCCCAGGTGACCCGCTTCGCTCCGGGAGACCGGGTATCAGGAGCGGGAGGCGGCGCATTCGCCTCTCACATCATCTCCAGTGAGTTCGCCCCACTGATCAAACTGCCTGAAAGCGTGTCCGAATATGACTGTCTGGCAGAGCCTGTCATGTGCTGCTGCAACATCGTCCGGGACATTACTCCGCCGGAAGGGGGATTCATTGCCCTTGTGGGCTGCGGCTATATGGGCCAGGTATGCTTAAGCCTGCTCCATGCTCACGGCGTGGAGAACATCGCCGTCTTCGATCCTCTTCCCGCCCGCCGGGAAAAAGCGCTCTTACTTGGCGCCAAATGGGTCTTCGATCCCAGTAAACCGGATGCTATCGCGGAAGCGCTGAAGGTAACCGGAGGCGCAGGCTTTGACCGGGCTATCGAACTGTCCAAGGGATTAGACGGCTTAAGCGTGGCCGTATCCCTTATGAAGATGCCCACCGAGACAGACCGGGGTATCATTGCCGCCTCCTCTGTCTATGACAAGCACGAAATGTGGCCCACCGCTCTTGGCTTTGAGCTGATGTGCCGGTGTCCCGAACTCCATTTCGTTCATCCCGGCTTTATTCCCGATACCGAGGGGCTCATGCGGGAAGCGGTAGAGGCTTACGAAAAGGGTTATGTGCCAAAAGACGGCTTCATTACCCACCGCTTCCGTCCGGAAGAACTTGGGAAGGCCTATGAGATGATGGAAGAGGATGACGAAAGCTATCTGAAAGGCGTTGTCGTCTTCGATTAAAATCGCCAATTTCACTCACTTTGTTCCTCTTATAAAAGGAGCGGTTCACAACTGAACCGCTCCTTTCGTCTTGGTACTAAATCTGGTCTCTGATCGCCTGCATCTCTGATACGATGTCGTCAACGTCCAGAACCATTTCCATCATTCCAACCTGCTCATCATAAACAGCTTCGTCAAACTCTTCCTTGATCTCAGGTTCGCATACATGATATACCGTGAGTCCAAGCTGGACCCCAGTCAATGGACCTGCGAAAGTAGGATCGCCAAGAGTTACGGTCTCTGCCGCAAGACCCGCGGCTTCGCCCTCTGCCGCGCCAAGAACTACAACTAAGTTCTCCGCGCCGTACTCTTCAGCGAATTCTTTTACTCTCTTCTGGTTCTCCAGATCCATTGCGCCTGCGCTCGTTCAGACGAAACATTCCGTGGATGAAAATACAACTTCCGCGCCGGCGGTCTTTACGCACTCTGCGATAGCCGGGCCCGGGATTCCATCACGGTCTCCGATAATTATTGCTTTTTTTCCTTCTAAAATAGCCATAATTATGCTTTTCTCCTTTCTCCTGATTTTATATAGGGGAAATCTATCCCCTTATGATCTAGAAACCACCTTTTCAGATGTGTCTCTCAACCATCCTTTTATAAAGGCGAGAACTCCCGGTAATAGCAATACTGGTAGAAACGCTCGCCCTTCTTCTCATCCATATCAATGGGTGACATCTGAGTGGCAAAAGCGGAGAGCGAGATCCTGGCCCACTCAGGTACTCGTTCAAAATATTCTTCCTCGTCTACGCCGGCCGCTTCAAAGCTATTCGGAATCCCAAGGGCCGCGTTCATTTTTTGGATGTGGACGAACAACTGCTTAAAAAGAGATTCTTCATCTCCAACATACCCCAGTCTGCGGGCAAGCACCGCATATTCCGGCAGCGGTCCTGTGATCCGCATCGCGTGGGACAGCATGATTCCGCAAGTAATCCCATGGGCCAGTCCAAACGCGGGTCCCGGATGGTCATAGGAATGGACAATTCCGGTACAAGAGTTCGTGATCGCGATCCCGGCCATCGTCGCCGCCACATGCAGTTTCTCCCTGGCCTTTTTCCTCGTTTCCTCTTCCATGTTCGGATCAACGGCCGCCGGAAGGTTCTCCAGAATATCCAGCGCCGCCTCTAGCGCGAGAGCTTTCGTAAACACATTCGAATTCTTTGCGATCGATGCCTCCACCGCGTGACAGAGAGCGTCCAGTCCGCCCGCGATCTGAACAGAGCGAGGCAGCCCATCGGTAAGGTCCGCGTCGATAACCGCGTAATGAGGGATCAGCGTATTGGAGAGCATCAATTTTTTTACCCGCGTCTTTGGCTCGACAAAAACAGCGGCGGAAGATGTTTCCGACCCTGTCCCGCTGGTTGTCGGCACCGCCGCCAGCAATGCCTTAGATCCAAGAGGCGGCAGACTATACGGCCGCAGGCTGTCTTCAAACGTAAGCTCCGGATTCTCATAGAAAAGATGAATCCCCTTCGCCACATCCAGAACGCTTCCTCCTCCAACCGCCAGGATCAGATCCGGCTGAAACTGGCATACTTTTTCCAGATTGTCAAAAATATCCCGGATCTCCGGTTCATGGTCGATCGTTGCCAGATACCGGATCTGTGCCTCCTGCCCCTGAAACACTTCCCTGATCCGCGAAAGGACCGATTCATCATATCCAAGGACACCGATCCTCTTCCTTCCCAGCGTCGGCAGAAAAGAGCAGGAGCCCCGGCCGCAGATGATCTTCGGCATGTAGAGCTGCTTAAATCCTTCCATATCACACCTCTTCTTTCGTATACAATTTGGATTCCAAGATACACGCAACTATTTCTACCCTTATATATAGCACCCGCTATAGATGAAGTCAATATCATTAATTATTTTAAATATAGAATATTTTTATCCATTCTATTTTTAGAATCTTATTTTACCCCTCCCCCGGTCCTACTTTTTGTATATTCTGTACACTTTTCTTTCTTTTTAATGACATATATCATCCAAAATATGTAGCAAACGCCAAATTTTAAAATACATTTGTAACATCATTGACAAATTTGTAACCTTGGATTACAGTTTAATCAAAGATAGAAACATTCTATATATAGAATATTTTTAAAGGAGGTATATTTATGAACCCAATGGAACATGTCCGGAAAGAGACTTATCAGCTTTTCATCAACGGCAAACGGGTAACACCGGAAAAACCAGACACTTTCCAGGCGATCAATCCAGTCAACAACGAACCTTTCGCAACCATCTACAAAGCTGGTGAGAAAGAGACAAACATGGCTATCGCGGCGGCCAGGGAGGCTTTCGACCATGGCCCGTGGGGAAAAATGTCCTGTAGAGAGCGTTCCGATCTGCTCTACAAGGCGGCGGAACTCCTCCAGGAGCGGTTAGAAGAGTTTGCGGCGGTAGAGACATTGGAATGCGGCAAACTTTACGGAAGCGCGTACTACTATGACGGAGACAAATCCGTAGATGCGCTCAAATACTTCGCGGGACTGACCCGCTGCATGAAAGGCGAGATCGTACCGATCGACAATGACACCGTTAACCTGGTACAGTGGTATCCTCACGGAGTTGTGGGCGAGATCCTTCCATGGAACGGACCATTCATGATGGGCTGCCAGAAGATCGGCGCCATCCTTGCCGCAGGCAATACCTGTGTTGTAAAACCCTCTTCCTGGGGCTCATTGACCATGCTGATGTTCGCGGAACTGCTTACGGAAGCCGGATTCCCGGATGGAGTTGTCAACGTGGTGACCGGTTCCGGCCGCATCGTTGGAGACGCGCTGGTAAAGAGCGAGGATGTTGACATGGTTGCCATGACCGGCGGAACCGAGACAGGGAAAGCGATCATTGCTTCTTCCAGCGAGACCGTCAAAGACGTGGCTCTGGAACTTGGCGGCAAGAGCCCGAATATCGTTTTCGATGATGTTGACGTCGACGACGTTGTGAAGTGGGCAAAATTCGCGTTTACTCTGAACTCCGGCGAGGTGTGCGTATCCGGTACAAGACTGATCCTTCAGAGAGGCATTTACGAAGAATTCCTGGAAAAGTTAAAGAAAGAATGCGAAAGCGCTGTTCCGGGCGATGGCTTCGATCCTAATGTCACACTGGCTCCATTGATCCACAAAGAGCATTGCGATGAAGTATGGCAGTATATCGAATCCGGAAAGGAACAGGGCGCTCGGCTGATCTGCGGCGGAGAGCATTACACCGATCCGGAACTGGCCAAAGGAAATTTTGTTCCGATCACTGTATTTGCTGACGTAACACCGGATATGAAGATCTTCCAGGAAGAAATCTTTGGGCCAGTACTGTGCGTAACTCCTTTCGATACGGAGGAAGAGGCGATCGAAATCGCCAATGGTACGAAGTTTGGTCTGGCAGGCGGAGTATTTACCAAAGATATGAAGAAAGGACTGCGGGTCGCTCAGGCTGTAAAAGGCGGACAGATCTATGTAAACTCCTACTTCTCCACAGCAATGGTAGAATCTCCGGGAACCGGATGGAAGCAGTCAGGAATCGGCGTTGCCGGGATCAAGAAATACATGATCTCCAAGACCATCTTCCTGAATACCAAGGATGGAAACGTACCATATTAATTGATCCACCGCTCCTCTTAGGACATCAGGGTTTGCTTGATTTTCCTTAAATTGTTATAATGAAATAAAATATCGTCTCCAAAGACGACAGAAAGGAAAAGGATTGCAGCATCCTGGAAAAGAAGGAATGGAAAATCAAAACACAGATAATCTAAATATTGGAATGAGAATCCGAAAGCTGAGGAAGATTCGGGGCATCACTTTAGAAAAGCTGGCCCAGGAGACAGGGATGGGCTACTCCTACCTGTCGGAACTGGAGAACAATAAACACTCCATCTCCATCAACAATCTTCAGAAGCTGGCGGCATACTTTAACGTGAATCTGATCCATTTTCTGGAGCAGGACACCAGGGAAAATGTATTGATCCGCAAGAAGGACCGGAATCATCTGGTAACAGAAGACGGTATCGTCTTCCAGGCAATCTCATCGGAAGAAGCCCAAAATATGCAGATCACATTCATCGAACTTCCCGCGAACACTCCAAAGAAAGGACAGAGACGCATACATAAACACCCGCAGGGGGAGGAATTTATCACGGTCACGGACGGTGAAGCGGTCGTGGTAGTAGAAGAAGAAAAATACGTTCTGAAGGAGGGGGATTCTATAATCTTCCCCTCCAACAAAGAACATGTGATCTATACGGAAGAAAAAGGCGCAAAACTTCTGCTGATAGGCGCGCCTCCATATGCGGACAAGATCACGGAGCAGATTCCTTAAAAAGGGAGCCTGGTCTTGCCCCGCGTCTTCTTAAGATCATTACTGCAAAACCTCCTGGCCCGCGGGTAGACAGGAGGTTTTTATGAGCAACGAATCAAAAGGTTTATCGAAAAAAGCATGTATCATGATGGCCGTTGGCGGCATGGTAGGAAGCTCGATCTTCAGCCTTTCCGGCGTTACCTACAGCATGGCCGGCGCGGCCGCGATCCTGACCTGGTTCCTGGCCGGCGCGATCTTGCTGCTGTACGCGCTGAATATCGCGGAGCTTGCCACTACCTTCCCTAAATCCGGCGGAATCTACGTGTATCCGCACGTGGTGCTGGGAAAAACGGAAAAGGGAAAAGATTTTGCCGGGTGGATGTCCGCTTGGTCCTGGCTGAATGTCAGTGTCTTCGGCACTACTTTCTCCGCCATCTGTGTCAGCACCTACCTTGGAAGCTTCTTCCCGGTAGTCCAGACAAATAAAGCCCTCTCCATCCTGGTGCCGATCGTATGGATCGCGCTGACCTGGTTCTTAAACGCCAGAAGCGCCAACGCCTTTGGAAAAATCCACAATAAGATCACTTACGCGCTGCTGTTTGTCCTGATCGTTTATATCATCCTTGGCCTTGCCAATGGTGACGGCGCAAATATGCAGCCCTTCGTATCCGGCAATATGGGAGGCATGGGAGTGATCGCCGGAATCCCGATTGCCATGCTGGGGTATGGTTCCATCATCGCCGTTGCTTCCTTTGGCGGCGAGATTGAGGATCCAAAGAAGAATATTCCGAAGATCATCGTAACCGCGGTTGTCATGACCATCGTTGTCTACTGCATGATCCTGTTCGCCACCTTCCGGATGGCATCCGTTGATTCTCTTGTAGCGGCCAACGCTCAGTATTTCCCGCTGGCATTCGCTCTTGGAAGCGTTATGACCGGCAAATGGGGATGGGTCGTATCCATCGTTCCTCTGGCGGCTCTGCTGGCGCTGACCACCAATATGAGTATGATGATGCTGGATGCGGGCCGTACCGTTATGGCTACCGCTCAATCAGGATTCCTGCCGAAGAAGCTTGGAGAAGTACATCCAGAGAAGCACACACCTATCGCGGCCCTGTCTGTTGTCGCCGTGATCTGTGTCATCTTGTCACTGGAGCCTGATTTTATCAACATCATTATCAATGCCGGTTCCATCTGTTCCGCTATCACAGTAGCCATCATCTCTGTTACTCTGATGACGCTGCGCAGGAAACAAAAAACAGGAGAGATTACGGAAAAAGGCGAATTTAAAGTTCCGGGAGGCAGTCTGTTCCCAGTCATCACTCTGGTGGTGATCCTGATCACCTTAGTTCTCCTGTACTTTGGAGACGGCGGACAGACCTCTTACTTAGTAGCCATCATATGGTATGTGATCGGACTTGTCATTTTTGCGATCAAAAGCGCAGTATCTAAAAAATAGGAAGGAAAGAAAACTATGTTAAGAGCAGTATATTATATCAACCAGTTCTATGCTGGTATCGGCGGCGAAGAAAAAGCCGATATCGGACTGGAAGTCTATGATGAGAAAAAAGGTCCCGCCGCAGGGATCGAGCCTATGTGGAAAGGTGAGATGGAGGTTGTCAAAGTCCTGATGTGCGGCGATAACTTTATCAACACCGATGACAAATTCCAGGAGATCCTCCCAAGGATCAAAGAAGAAATCCTGGCCGCAAAACCGGATGTCTTCGTAGCGGGCCCAGCCTTCAACGCGGGACGTTACGGCGTCGCCTGCGCGAAAATGTGCGACTATGTCAAGAAAGAACTTGGCATCCCAAGCGTTACCGGAATGTGGTGGGAGAATCCGGCTGTGGGCATGTATGTAAAAGACAACTACATTATCTCCACAACTGAGACCGCCAGCGGAATGAGGAAATCCCTTCCAAAAGTAGCCGCTCTCGCGCTGAAACTGGCTAAGAAAGAAGAAATCGGACCTGCCAGAACGGAAGGTTATCTTCCTACCGGACATCGCTACAATGAATACAGCGATAAGACAGGCGCAAGAAGGGTAACAGATATCCTTCTGGACAAATTATATAACCGCCCGTTCCACACAGAGGTACCGCTTCGTGGATTCGAGCAGGTTCCGCCGGCAGCTAAGATCGACGACATGTCCAAGGTGACCGTCGCTCTTATCACCACTGGAGGTCTGGTTCCTGTGGGCAACCCGGACAAGATCAAACAAGCATTTGCCGTAAGCTATGGAAAGTACGATATGACCGGCCTGGATGCGCTGAAGAAAGGCGTATACGAGTCCATCCACGGCGGCTACGATACTACAGATGCCAGCAACGACCCGCATCGTCTGGTTCCTCTGGACGCCATGCGGGATCTGGAAGCAGAAGGCAAGATCAAATCTGTATTCCCATACTTCTACACCACTTGCGGTGTTGGGACCAACGTAGAGACCAGCAAAGAAATGGGTGCGAATATCGCTAAGGATCTGAAGGAATCCGGCGTTCAGGCCGCGATCCTCACCTCTACCTGAGGCACCTGCACTCGTTGCTGTGCAACGATAGCAAAAGAGCTTGACAGAGCGGGCATCCCGAATACTCATGTGACCGCATTTACGTCAATCGCTCTTAGTGTTGGCGCGAACCGTATCGTCTTCGGCGGCGACTTCACAGCACCCGCTGGTAATCCCGCTCTTCCACTTGACCGTGAGAAAGCATACCGCAGAAAGATCATGGACAAATGTCTGGAGGTACTGACACAGGATGTACCTGGTCCTACTTTATTTACAGTAGATGAAGAGAAGGAAGGGGAATAGATCAATGAAGAAAATGGATAAAAAACTGACCCGCCAGTATTTTGACGTGAAAGACGCCTGCTTTGCGGACCATACCGAATGGAAGAACGGCGTACTGGCGATCTCAAAAGAAGAACTGCAGGCAGAGGTGGCTCCTCTCTTAAAAGCTGTAAAATCTGTTGATTTTGAACTGGTAAAACCCGGCGAGAACACCCGGATCATCCATCTTTTGGATACGTTACAGGCCATGTACAAAGTGGAGGGCGAAGGAGTCCAGTATTCCGGATACTTCAGTGATCCGCTGATGGTGGGTGAGGGAACTACCAATCTGCTCCGCGGATTTACCGTTATGGAGAGCGCGGCCCTTCCGTGGGATGAGTCCAGCGCAAGTTCCGGACTTCTCTATCCCCGTGACGCCATCATGGACATGACCGGCCCGATCGCCGGCATCACTCCATTTGCACAGACCATCAACATGGTCATCCTGTATGAACTGGAAGAAGGCAAGTCCTCTATCGAATATGACAACGAGATCCGCAGCATCGGAATCAAGATCGCTTCCTTCCTTGGCGAAGTTACCAAGGATCAGACTCCGGACGAAAGCGAAGTCTTCTCTATCGATGAAGTAAATCCGGATCTGCCAAATGTTGTGCTGGTATGGAACTCCCAGAATCAGGGACCTTACTCCAATACCTACATCTATGGCCATCCGATCGACAATATGGTTCCGACCCTGTTCCATCCAAACGAACTGATGGATGGCTGTGTAGTAAGCGGAAACTACGTATGGCCGGCATTTAAGGTACCAACCTATCTTTATGTCAACCATCCGATCATGATGGAGCTATATAAAGAGCACGGAAAAACCATCAACTTCCGGGGCGTCATCTTTGGACGGAGCCACAATCCATCCAACTGGCACAAGACCCGCTGCGCGCAGATTGCTGTGAAGATCGCGCAGTATCTGGAATGCGACGGTCTGATCATGGCCTGGGAAGGCGGCGGAAACGCGGCTGTCGATGGTATGCTGACCATCCAGCAGGCAGAGAAACACGGCATCAAAGCTTCTACCATCACCTTCGAATTTGGCGGTGTTGACGGAACAGAAGGTATCCTTCTGGTAGACGATGTGCCGGAAGCAGATGCCATCATCAGCGGAGGATCCATCGAGAAACCTTATACCATTCCCGACGTAGACAGAGTCGTAGGCGGCGATGTTATGCGTCTGAACAAAGAAGCGGGCGGTGTATTCCCGCCGGCGGATAAATCCTGGACTTTCGAACAGACGACCCATTTCTATCTGGGAGGAAACCAGTCCGGAGCAAGTACGCTTTTCGCGGAACAGTATTAAAATACTTATTCCTTTCTTTCAAAAAGCAGGCCGCGCCGTGCGATATTTTTCGCGCGGCGCGGCTTGTTTTTCTTTTGGCAGCTTAAAAATCAGACAATTTCAGCCATTCTATCTCTTCATTTACAGGATACTTTGTTTCCATTTCCCTAAAATCCTGCTCTGTGGCGGCTGATTTATACTTCCATTCATCGTTTTCTAAGGCCGCGAAATAAAATTGTGACATATCCGTGTATACAGCTTCGCTGCAAGAGGCTGAGTACGAATGGGGCTCTACTCTGTAATACGCGATAACACGTACTACATTTCCCGACCTTTCGTAGCCGCGGATCATATTATCCTCGCAGAGCTGATATTCTGTATATTCACCCATACGAAGATCAAGCAGCGGAACCACTTGTCCTTCTCCCTCTATCAGTCCAAAGGCTCCATATAATTGATTCCCATCACTGATAAAAAGTTCCGGCACTCCGTCATCCGCCAGATCCGCCACTGTATAGTATAAAGCTGTCCCTGAATTTGCATATCCTCCTGGAAAATGATCCGGATCTGAAAAAACAGGGTTTATGAATTCTAAATTGGGTGTGGTAAATCCATTCATCTCCTGCTCTTTGTAGTATTGGAGGAAATCTCCATAGTAAGTTTGGGCCAATTCATGGATCGTGTCCGAGGAAGCCGATTCATACTTTTGAATAAGCTGGATCTTTGTCCCGCATTTCAATACACAGCACGTTAATAAGTAATTATGCCAGTCCGTGCTCTTCCAGCCATACCATCCAGGTGTTCTTCCCTTCCCGCATTTTCCGCGCACGCACAGCGAACTCCAAGATTGTAAGTCCTGTAAATACGAGGAACAGGAGCAGCAGGAAAACGAGACAGCCCCGGATACTCTCCCCGCCGCTTATGGTGCTGCGGAACGCTTTCACCGTATAGGTAAACGGTACCCAGTCGTGAAGATACGGCACAAATGATCCGGACAGTTCATAGGGGTATGTGCCCACGGAACCTGCCAGCTGGATCACCATGAAGATCAGCATCAGGAAGCTTCCAGCGCGCCCCAGCAGGCTGGTGAAGAAGTACATCACCGACATGAATGCAAGGGACGCCGCGCATGCTGTCAGGACTGTCTTTCCCATTTCCACAGGTGTAAAACCATCGAATATATGCAGCGCACCGATCATGACTGCCGCCTGGAGCGCTGCTGTCAGATAGAGCACGGACGCCTTACTGATCCACCAGCGGAAACCGGATTTCATTTGTCCGGCATAACTGGTCAGCGGATACATCAGACTGAACGCGATACAGCCGACCCACAAGCCTACGGACATCATATACGGCGCCATGGCATGACCGTTGTCGGCCACCTCCGTAATCTGTGTCTCTTCCGCATCTATCGGCGCCGCAAACATATCCGCCGTCTGATCCGATGTATTCGTCTCCCGGATCTGCTTCGCGCCGCTTCCCAGTTCTTTTGACAGCGTCTCCGCGCCTTCCGAAACCCGCCTGATCCCATCACTTAGTTCGCCGCTGCCGTCAGAGAGTTGTCCCGCGCCGCCGCTGATCTGACCGGCTCCGTTTGTTAGTTTTTCCGCGCCCTCCGTCAACGCTTTGCTGTTCGAGGTGAGCTGTCCGGTTCCGGAGACAAGCGTATCCGTTCCATCTTTCAGCTCCGCGCTTCCCTGTGCCAGCTCTCCCAGGCCGCTGTCCAGATCCGCGGCTCCTTTCCGGAGCGCTGATGTCCCCTGCTTCTGAAGCTGATCTGCCCCTGATGCGGCAGTGGAAATCCCTCCCGCCAGCGCCGGCGCCTGTTCCGCCAATGCGGAAGTGCCGGTCTGAAGCTGGCCGATCCCGTTCTTAAGGGAATCTGCGCCACTCTGTACTGCGGAAATACCGTTTTGAAGATCTGGAATCTCCGCCGCAATCTGTGCGCTCCCGGCCGCCCCTTCATCGACACCGTATGTGTATGCGGAAACGCTTGCGGAAAATGTGTCCGCCTGCTGCTGAACTGCCGCGATCTGTGCCCTCACTTCCTCCGGCACGCCTTCCTCTCCGGCGAGTGTCGACAGCGCCTGACTGATCTCGGCCGCCCCTTCGCGCAGCGACTGGGAATTGGAAGCAGCAGACTGCAGGCCGGAATTAAGCGCATCTGCGCCGTCCTTCAGGCCGGCCGCTCCTTCAGACAGAGATGCAATCCCGTCTGAGAGCTGCCGCGCGCCGTCACTTAATGAAGCCGCGCCGTCATTCAGCGCATCCGCCGCATCGGGAAGGGCCGATGCCGCCGCGTTCAGTTCAGACAGGCCGGCATTGAGCGCAGTCATGTTATCATCCACATCCACCGCGCCATCTGCCAGATCAGAACCGCCTTTCTGCGCGCCATTTACCCCACTGTCCAGTGCATTTACACCTCTTTGCAGCTCTTTGGCCCCTACCGCGGCCGCACTGGCTCCGTCCGTATACTGGCCAATCCCCACTTCCAGTTCCCGGCTTCCGTCCACAAATACTAAGGAACTGTCCGAAAGAGCCTGCAGATTGTCGGTAATCGTCTGATTTCCATCGGCCAGCTGATCCGTTCCGGTTTTCAGTTCACCCGACCCATCCGCCGCTTCCCGCATTCCGTCACCCACTTCCGCAAGTTTGCCGAACAGAACTTCTGTATACGTTTTTGTAACCTCTTCCCGTACTGAGCTCTCCAGTTCCTTCATCGCCGTCTCGCTCATCTTGGACGCGATGTAGTTCGTTCCTGGATTCGTTTCATAAGCCAGCGTCATCTTCTCCGGATGCGCATCTGTCAGCGATGAGGCATGGGCCGAAAATTCCTCCGGTATGGTGATGACCATATAGTATGTGCCATCCTCAAGGCCCCTCTGCGCCTCCGTCTCTGACGGAAACTGAAAGTCCAGAGAATCGTTGTGTTTCAGTTCCTCCATCAACGTTCCGCCGATATCCAGTTTCTGATCTTCATAGGTGACCGGCACGTCATGGTTGATGACCGCTACCGGAAGTTTATCGATATTCCCGTATGGGTCCCACATGGATCCAAGGAAAAGTGTGGTATAGATTGTCGGGATCGCGATGACCGCGACTGTAACGATCAGCAAAATCTTATTTTTAAACAGCCTGCGCCATTCCTGCTTCAGCATTGTCTCCTGTCCCCTTTCTTTTTTGCAACATTAACTCTATTAATAGATATTGTGTTGATTTTTTCAACATCATGAATTATAGTAAAATCATAAAAAAGATACAACCATTAATGCAACAGTACTCTGTCTGTTAATGGATAAGCAAACAATGCGGTGTCTATTATTTTTAAAGGAGGAAATGTTTCATGCCAAAAAATATGGACCGGCGGGTTCGCAAGACAAGAGCCCAGCTCCGTCAGGGATTGGCCGAACTTCTGAAAGAAAAGAGTTTAAAAGAGATCACGGTCAAAGAACTCGTAGAAAAAGTGGACATCAACCGCTCCACTTTTTATCTGCACTATGCGGATATCTATGACATGATGGAAAAGATTGAAAACGAACTGACCAGAGACATCGAAGATCTGATCCATACCCATCCAGTAAGTCCGTTCAACGAAGACAGCTTTCCGTTCATCGAAGATATTTTTTCCATCCTCGCGGAAAACCGGGATATCTGCGCCGCTCTCCTGGGCCCAAACGGTGATATATCTTTTCTGCACCGGATTGAGGATATCCTCTCCGAACACAGCCTGAACGCCCTGAAGGAAACATTTCCGGAGAAGATGGATGATCTGACATACTACTACGCCTTCTGTCTCTCCGGCTGTATCGGTCTGGTCAAGGCCTGGCTGTCAGAAGGATCTTCTGTAAGTCCCCAGCATATGGCCGATCTTACATTTAAGCTCATCATGAATACACTGAGAGGTTTCTATCCGGACTTATCCGTAAGACATTCCTGATATTTATGAAAAAAGATTCCGCCCTCCGCGTTTCACGCAAAAAAAATCACCGACCCCAAGGCTCCTAAGTCCTTAAAATCAGTGATTTGACTGCGCGATCAGGGGTTCGAACCCTGGACACCCTGATTAAGAGACATTCACAGTGAAAAACTCGCGGCAAATTTTTCTATATAGGTTCCTCCAAGCCGTTTGCATTTCCCGACACCCTTCTTCCAAAAAATCCGCGACGAAATCCGCGCCCACTCGCTACAAATAAGTCTTTCTTTTCATGAACAACGGTTTTTTCATCAAACATTTCTAAGGGTCTGGCACTGGTTGGATTCGAAAATCCCCGATTCCCCGATTTCCCGTCCCCTGAATGCAGAAAATTCTAATGAATTTTCTCTTCGCATTCAGTTTTTCAGGACGGGAAAACGGGTTTTCGGGTCTTTCTCATCCACCGTGCCAGCCAAAAAAGAACAAACTACACAAAACCAGTATGGTAATCAGGTGGTAGCCATCTCTTAAAAAGAGCTGTATTGCGCTATTTTCCAATCTTTTCAGATGTTCAAAATCCTTTTTTTGGCGCCATTATATAGCATTATTCACTTGCCGCCTTCTTGAACAGTTTTTCATCCATTAGGTCAGCCACCAGATTTTCGTCATCCTTTGCCACATGACTATACACCGAAAGCGTGATCTTGGGGTCTTGGTGACCTGCTCTCGCCTGTACGATATGTAGTGGCACTCCCTGCGACAGCAACCATGAAATAGCACTATGCCGTGTTCCATGCAGTTTTATATGTCGCAGTCCATGCTTCTTTAATGTCTCCGCCCACTTCCTTGTGAAACTTTTGGGAAGAAATGGCTCTCCATCCTGTTTACAAACAACTCTCTGCTTGCCTGTGAACCGCTTACCTTCTCTAAGACAGATTTGTTTGCAAAACAATTGCTGAGGTTTCAACAACTTAATTGTCTCGTCACTCACGACCATTTTCCTATATGAACCGTCTGTCTTGCAGTCTTTCAGTACTGGATGCTTACTGTCCTCTGATTCTACCCACGAATGTTGAATAGTTACCGTTTTCTTGTCAAAATCAACGTCTTCAAAACACAAGCCAAGCAATTCTCCCCGACGCATGACGCAGTCAAATAGGAGCGCGACCGGTAACTCCATGTCTGTTCCTTTTACTGCCTTTTTCAATTTCTGTATCTCTTCTGTTGTGTAGACGTCAATATGTTTCGTCACTAGGTCTTTTCCTATCTTTACATTCTTGGTCGGATTTGTTTTGATGTACCCCAGTTCACACGCTACATTCAAAGCCGCCTTCAATATCCTGTTGATATGCCGTATTGACTCAGCCTTAAGAGGTTTATTGCTAGCATTAGATTTCTCGCGCCATCCATTATATACCTTTTGGATGACTGCTTTCGTCAGGTTTTGAAGTTTTATTCTCCCAAACATAGGTATGATATATCTGTCTATATTAGTTTTATAGTCACGAAATGTCGCCGGACTGCTCTGAACGCGTACGTAGTCCTCCAGATATTCATTCATGAAGTGCTCCACTGTCATGTCATTAGGGAGTAACAGATCCCCCTGCAGGTATTCTGCTTTTTTTATCGTAAGAAGATTTTCTGCATCTTCCCTGCTGTCCGAGTCGCTCTTATAGCGCACTCTCATACGCTTACCTGAGAGTGGATCTTTTCCTATTTCCAGGATTATATCGTAATATTTTACGTTATCTTTGCTAGGTCTCGGACGCACCGAGCCTGTGATAGTTCTTTTCTTAGACATTATGGTTCCTCCATTAAATACTTATCGAAATCTGCAGCGAACGGTATAATGCCGTTCACCACAGATATTTCTTACTGCTGACCTTTTTCAAATGGGTTGATTCCACTAAGTTTCAACTGTTCCATATGCTCTGTATCTGCGGGAACAAACTTCGTTTCCTGCTTTTCGTAATCTCGCAGTCTTAACCTATATCCTTTGACATATACCGGACTGTCGCTAGTCCCCAACTTAAGTTTACTGACATAACGGTCGCTATCTGACACCAAGAGATTCAATTCCCGCAATCTCGCCAAAACACTTTTTGTATCTGGGAAACGATTTTGATCCAGAATTTTTTCAAATGTTTCTTGCTTGATATACAAAATTTTTGTGGATTCATCCCCATCATACAGCGTTGTAAACTTTCCTTTACCTACGTAACCATTTTTTCTATAAATCTGATCCACAGTACTCGGAAGATTTTCTCCAAATTCTTCCGGATGTTCCGTGAAATAAGCAATTATAACACTATATGCTCGAATACCGATATCATACTCACTCGAGTCGGCGAATACCTGCTCTACAAAAAAACTGCAAATCCTGGAAATGTCAAAATCAAATCCGAATACTTCCCCTGCTATCTCTGCTGTTGCAAGGATAATTCCTATTTTCTTTGACATACGATCCAACAGGACAGAATCCGTATTTTCCTTTTTCTGCTTTTTAAAAACCTCTGTCCACCACCTACATTTTTCAGCAATTTCTTCCTGCGTCCTATCAATTAAATATCACGCCATCTCCGGTACAGCCCAACCATAATTTTCTGACACAATTCTCTTGATTTGATCGCTTGATTCTGCCGATTTTGTCCATACTTCCGACAACTCTAAGACACGTACTCTTAAACCTGCGTTATTATCAGCCTGTGCCAATAAGCTCGTTTCACTGCTTGTGAATACGACCGAATGAAAACTTACGGATTCTGCCATACATAAACTTTTGGTCATTCTGGCACGTTCTTTTCCGTTAGCAATCGAATACAAGAGTTTTGTCGTATCTTTCTTTTTCAAGGTGGAACCTTCGTCGATTCCGATACAGTAGCCTGAAAGCATGCGGTGCATAATACTGAGTTCTGTATCAAGGAACGTCAGCAGCAGGGAATTATCCGTTGTAACAGGCAGTGCTCCTGTACTTACCGCTAAATTGAGCGCAGTCGTTTTTCCAGAACTGCTTAAACCAGTAAGCGTTACAACCATATTTTCTGTCGGGAATACTGAATACACATAATCAAACATAACAGAGGACAATGCAATCACCAGAATGACTTCCATCGGAGAACCTATAACCTCTGTTCTCACCATCTCTTTCCATACATCACAGCTTCCTTTCGGCTCAATCTTGACCTCCCCCACGTATGAACCTTTCATCTCACTTTTGCTTATCAACGTATGAGATTTGAAAATCTGTTCTCCATTAAAAGTATCGAAACCCGTCTTTTTATACTCGTAGGAGACCGGCGCACTTACCTCGAGATTTTCCAAGCAGTTGATCAACACAGGCGCGTCATCTTTGGTCACTTGTGCGCCATACTTCACCAATTCCGGCAATTTGTACACAGTCATCAGCTCTCGGGGCATGTCTACTTCAATTTGCATTCCGCTCAAATCCGTTATCAGCAAGCGTAATGTTTTTTCGGCAGTTTCAATATTGATTAAAACCTCCTTCACTTCTAGCGCCAACCCGATTGGGTTGAAAAATCTCTCAGTAATCTCACCCGCTTTATTCTTCTTAATCGTCCAGAATCCGTAATGCCCTTTATGGATTCCATACCCAGGATGTGGAACGTAGCCCACATCCATTTCTAAGTCTGTCGATACGATTCGCGCTTTCATTAGTCCTCGTTCCTCCCTTCAGGGGCAAACAGGACTACGGGAACGCCATCCAGTTCGTCAACTTCTGGCTCGTACCAAGTGAAACTTACCCTGTCATCAAATAAAAGTTGCTGTACGCGGCTAATTTCGTTCACTGCCTCCGCTGAATAAATTGCGAACTTCTTCCCCGATTTTTTCAAACTAAAATAGTTGCTTTCTCCGGGCAGTTTTTTCGACATTACAAGTTTTTTTCCTTTAAACCCCATCCGAACAATACGCTCGTCACCAAGATCGAGAGTTTCTACAACTTCTGCCGACAGAAGGAGCCGTTTCCCGTTCTTCTTCGAACAGATCATTGTAAGCGCGCCTTTTTTTCCTCCTCCCTTTTTCTTTTCTTTGTCTGCCACATCCAGGGGCACAAAATCGTGTAAGTCCATTGTTATTTAGACCTCCTTATGAATTATTTATCAAGCAAGAATGAGACCTAAAAAACAAAAAGGATACCAGCAACAGACAAATAATGCCTGTTGTCAGTATCCTAAAAAACCATTTCCGTTTTGCACTTGTGGCTTTTCCCTAATAAAAGGGATTTCACTTGCTATCATGCAGACCAACCATGTCTACATCTTATATCAACTATTTGTTGATCTCACGTTACTCTACTTACGCTCTTATGACGCTTTCGATAGGACTTTTCTTCTTTGATATACGATAAATTTTATTACAAAATGTAGCCTATGTCAATCACGATTTTCCTATTTCTTTTCTGTCTTATGAACAGATGTTTTTCCTTTCCCTTGTTTTGAAAACTTCACTTGTCTCAAATCCCATGCCCCACTGAACCGTTGTCCTGCAAAGAGTACATGAGTATATGAAAGGTTCGCGTATCTCCCTGCCTTATCCACGATCTCATACACCTGTTTTCCAAAAGGCTGTAACAATTCAAGCACTTCCTTTTTTGCCGCCTCCACTTTCTTATTCCCTATGAATGTACATCCCCAGCTTATCACGATCGCGTCATATGACGACTGTAACAGTTCTTTTAAATATTCCATGTTTCTATTGTTGTCTGTAACTTCAGAGGGTTTCAGCTTAGTGCATATCCTCGAGAAAAGATTCCAGACTGTTATATCCGAGTACCCCATCATCCCGAAATTATTCAGAAGATAATTTGTAGTGCTATCAAAGACCTGTATATTATCACTAGCCGGATTCATACAGATCACAAGTACTCTTTTACCTTTCACACCATTGTAGGTCAAATGAAGTTCATATCTGTTCTTCAATTCTTCGTCAAAAACTCCTGTCTTCTCTAAAAGTCCTGTCTGTTTTACTGTATTTTCCATGGTAATCCTCCTATTCAAAGTATGATGTATACAGTGTTCAAGAAATCATAGAACACCTCTGTTTTGTTAAATTGTGCCTCTTCCAGTCCATGAGCCATCCTAACTCTATGCACTTCTGAGAACTCTTTCTTTATACACGTCTCCATTCGTTTCAGCCATTGAATACGTTGGTCTGAGATCATCTCGCAGTAGACCAGATATTCCAAGCGAAACTTTATACTGTTCACACACATCCATTCTCCAACCCTTTTAAGTACAGCGACATCTGCCGTTGTTGTACTTATCTGCAAATAAGTTTCATCTTCCCTCTCCCTGCGGATATATCCCTCTTCATCTCGGTAATAATTCAGTCTTGTATGTTCCGTGTTTCCTTGTTGCTGTGCCTTAACAAGATACTGTCTGTATATGTCCTGCCAAGTTTCCGGCTCTCTGAATATGTAGGCAGTAATCTCAGTAATCCACTCCCATTTACTTCCAGTATAGTAATCTGGCGGCATATTGATATCCGACAAGTTCAAGAGACTTTCCTGTTCATCCCACCATTCCTCCCGTTCTAATCTTTCTGCAAATGTCACTCTCCCACCTCCTCTATCGTCACTATCTCCACTGCATAGTCTGAGGAACATAGAAAAAGCCGGAACGTAACTGTTATATCGTCACGTTCCGGCAAGATTATTTTATCCATGTACTCATATTCATCTGGGTGGAGTTTATGATGGGTCAATACTTTTTCAACTTCATTTTGTACTTCGCTCCGACCACCCCATATCACCACTACAAAACCTCCAAGATCAGCCTGTAAATCTCTGTCAGCCCCATATGCTTCATTAAGACATTCAACATCAGCCCTAAGCCGTTTGAACACTTTTTCATCACTCAAAACCTCCGGCATTGAGCAGTCATTTTGAAGTTGATTTAATTTTTCTTCATTCGATACAATACTATACATTCTTCCGTTTCACCTGCCCCCTGTGCTGAATAACTAATTTTATGATAGAAACAGTCATTGTTACTCCGGCAATTATCATTTTTACATCTACATCCTTTTTCATACTCCCCACCTCTCCCACATAAGCATGTTTATATATACTACATTAAACAATATCATCCCTGCACCTATACCTATAATATAAGAACCCATTTTGCCTCCTTCTAAAAATGACCGGGCGCACGACAAAACTGCCGTGCGCCCGGATGATTAATCTTTTATACTTTTAGCTTTTCCTTTGAACTCTGGTGGACATTCATGCTTGACTATCTTCTTCGCGTTTTTCTGAACCGATTTTCTCCTTAATGCTTTCTTTTCACCAGCATCCATATCACTATACCTGCAATACATACCAGTCCGATTATCCATCCCCATACATTCAGTATCCCGAGCAGGATACCCAGCACTACCGCTACAAGAATAGCCGAAACGATCAGATAAAGAACCCAGTCCCAAGCTGAGAATATCAAACGCTTTATAGGGCTTCCCATGCGAATTATATTTTTTTCTGCTTTGTTATACCACTTTATAGCTATTATAATACTAAGGGCAAGCCATATAATGCCTATCAATGTATACATTTATCTACCTATTGCTTTCTCTACTTTGTAAGCGCTTCAATCTTTGCATTTTTCTCTTCGTTTGTGATAATTCCCATCTCACACTGCTGTTCGATTCTTCTGATTTCCTCAAAATTGTCTACTTTCTTTCTGGCAACGCTAATCTTGTAATTATATTCATCCTGAGAGATGACATCCATTGCCAACGCCCTGTCGAGTTTCGTCTTTTCTTCCTGGAACTCTTCTTCAGCTTTTGCCTTATCTCTGAGAACAGCATTCTGTTTCATACGTTTTTCAAGTTCAATCAACTGTGCTTCCAGTTCTTGTTTTCTTGTAAGTTTGGGATCCATCATGGTAAGCAGGTCTGTGACATCCAGTCCTCCCATATCCCCTGTCTCACTGACATAATCCACATATTTCTTTCCAATCTGCGCATATGCGGCATTAAGTTCCTGCTCAATTACATTAATCTGCATTTTTATCGCACTTAATTCTGCGTTATCCTGCGCCGCTACACCAACAGAAGAACCTGCCTTTACTGCTGATGTAGATATGTTGTCTCCTATATTCTGTGCCGTTTTTAAAGCCTTATCAAAAAATCCCATCTCTTTCACTTTCCTTTCGTAATTTAAAATTTAGCTCCACATACCTTACATTTCCATCTTTTTCCAAGATCATCTGCACCAAGTATTCCAAATGCACCTATCTTTGCATATTTTCCTACGGTTGAAATCTTCTGTACGCTGTGACTGCCGCAGACTGGGCAGGTCAGATGAAACTGCTCCTGTTCCATCTTCTGGTTCATTTCCTGAATTCGCTGTTGCTTCTCTTCCTCAATCTCACGTTTTACTTCTTCCTTCTTTCCGCCAATCTCAGGATCATATGTATCAGATGACTGAATTGCAGAAATGAAGTTTTGACGCGCATCCTGAGACTTGAAGAAATTACCATTTGGCATCAGGTACTCTGCCGGAACAGGCTGCATAGGCGTTCCACATACTTCACAGCTTACGCCTTCATTACCTTTTAAAGTTACTTTTTTGATGTTTCCACATTTGGCACAATAATAGAACATCCTCTCTCACCTCTTTTCTTCTTCATCATTCTGTATTTTTCTTTTTACATGAGCATATATCTAACCATGTGATAACTATACCATACAACTATCAACCTTACAAGCAGATGAATGATTAATTATAATTAACTCACGGAGGTAGGTACTATGCCTAAAAAAGAAAATCCTTTGCGTCAGCTCCCAGTAAATATGGATGACTGCGGCAAAATTCGTATTCGCTTAAAAGATATTCTTGAACAACGCAATATTTCTTTAAATCAACTTTCTTTCCGTGCTGAAATGCAAAGAACTCAGCTCCGGAATTATCGGGATAATAAAATTCAACGGCTGGATATCGACATATTAAGACGCCTTTGCTATGTATTGGAATGTGATCTTACAGATTTGATTGAATATATACCACCAGAAGAGCAAGAAGACTAAATTAGGGGGAAGAGCTTACCACTCTTCCCCCTGGTATTTATACTGCATCATCTCCATACAATTTTCTGATTTTTTCGTACGGTTCCTCTTTCATACGCTTTTCTTCTTCTGCTGTCATCTTAGAAAAAGTTATACTTGAAATCTCATTCTCTATCTCTTCGCCATATCTCTTGGCGTATTTGGGATATCTTTCATGTAATTTAAAAAAACTGGTATCCGCACCCATCTCTATCAAATGCTCGGACAGACTTTTAAACATTCCGTAATCTACTGGTCTCATTTCTAATAACGCGTCAAACTCTTCATCTGTTGCATATATACAAATTTTTACAAAATCATTAAAAAGTCTTTTTTGTTTCTCACCCATATCCTGAGCATATTTCTCTACCATATAATCACCCTCTGTCTATTCACAGTCTACACCGTTGTGGATATATCCACAATATTTATTTTTACACTTTCTGGGTACGATACTATCAGAGACTTGAAAGGCGGTGATTGTAGTGATCGATTATTCTCCATTGTGGGAAACTATGCGCGCAAAGAATATCAGCCAATATAAATTACTACAATCCGGCATTGATAATAAGACTTTAGACGCTTTAAAGAAAAATAAGAATATAACTCTTCTTACTGTTGAAAAACTATGCAGGATTTTAGACTGTACGCCAAATGAAATCGTCAACTTCACAGAAGACTCTTAAGGAAGCCGGATTATCTCCACTTCCTTTTTTATTTTCCGTAAATCCTCTCCACAGTCATGGAGTAAATCGCATATATCCAACTCTTTTCCCCTTTGATTTTTAACGTATCCATGTACCACTCCTTTCCTTTTGTCAGCCATGTATTCGTTTCTTCCACAGGAACATCTGTCACATCTTCGCCATCCTTAAGGAGTCGTGGATAACAATTCAGAACATCCTCAATCCCTGTCATGTCGTTCTCCACAGGATCAAGCAGAACTGCCACAAAGCCATGCTCTCCTAAGTCCTTTACCATGAGGATCGCCTCAACTCTGTTCAGTATTTCCTGCGGCAGTCTGTACTTCTTACGGAACAGACTGTTTACACTCCTAAGAAGCACCAACTGACTTTTTGTATATATTTTGATGTACATTCTTCTTCACCTCCTTCTGCTACATCAAAAATATAATATACGTTTTAAAAATCTACAAAAAAATAACAGCAGGTATCTTTCCAGACACATCTGCTGTCAATTCTAAAACTAACTTTCATTATCAACTTGGACTATTTATTTTGCTCGCGACGAACTCGCGACGGATTTCGCGCCACATTTTTGTTTCCCTCCCGATTTTTCTTTTCGCCTTGCTCTGCCTTGTTCTTTTTCTGTCGCAAGCATGGAAACCGCGCAAATCCGCCATTTGTGGCAGAAAAAAAACCGCCGTCCCCGCGGCTCGCAATGTCCGCAAAAACAGCGATTTCAACTGCGCGATCAGGGGTTCGAACCCTGGACACCCTGATTAAGAGTCAGGTGCTCTGCCAGCTGAGCTAATCGCGCACTTCTTTACTTTTCCGCACCAGGAACTCCCTGACGCAAAAAATATTATATAATATTTTCCCATATAATGCAAGGAATTTTTTTCATTTCCTCCATATTTTTTATATCGCTGAAGTGAAAAGTTTATTTCCACTTTGAATAGGCAAAAGTAGATTTTAGTCTTTCACTCATTTCCACTTCCCCATATGCAGCATTTAGTCTTACACTTTTCATGCTAGGCAGTCGCCGGAAAGGTTGGTGTCTATTATGAAAACTCAAAACTCTTTTTCTCATTTAACTTTAGAGGAACGTCGTATCATTCTCGCCGGCATTACGAACGGCTCCACGAAAACGGCCATCGCCCAGACCATCGGCAAGGATAAGTCTACGGTTGGCAAAGAGATCAAACTTCACAGGACTCTTACCCATAAGTGTAAGATGCCCCTGGAGTGCACTCATTATAAAAAATGTGTCTATGGCCGTCAGTGTACTCCTGACTGTCCGGAGTACAGTCCTTTCCGCTGCTCAAGGCGCGACCGCTCCCCTGGTGCCTGCAACGGCTGTTCCAACTGGCCACGCTGCCGTTTTGATAAATACCAGTACTCTCCGGAAGATGCCCATATGGATTACCGTACTACTCTGATCGACTCCCGGGAAGGTGTCAATCTTACAGTGCAGGAGGCCAAACAGATGGCTGCTGTTATCGCTCCGCTCCTGAAGCAGGGCCAGTCTCCCTATCAGATCGTTACAAACCATCCGGAACTCGGTATTTCTGAAAAAACGCTTTACAACTATATCGAAAACGGTGTTTTCCACGAGATCGCGGGGATCACTGTCATGGATCTGCGGAGACAGGTATCACGCAAACTGCCGAAGAAAAAGGCAAAAACTTATAAGAAACGCACCGATAGAAAGTATCTTGAAGGCAGAACCTACAAAGATTATCGATCCTATCTCTCCGATCATCCCGAGGTCTTTGTTGTCCAAATGGATACGGTCTATAACGATGAGACAAACGGCCCTTTCCTTCAGACATTTAAATTTGTAAGAGCCGGTATTCTTCTCGCTTTATACCGCAGCGAGAAAAACTCCGCTTCCATGAAAGAAGGCATTGACATACTGGAATCCATCCTTGGCACAGAATCGTTCCGCAGATATGTCCATGTTTTACTAACTGATCGTGGGACGGAGTTTTCTGCTGCTGAAGCTATGGAGACCTCATCTGATGGCACAAGACGGACAAGGGTATTTTACTGCGATCCTATGCAGTCAGGGCAAAAAGGCACGTTGGAAAACAAGCATATAGAACTCCGTTACATCCTTCCAAAAGGAACGGATCTGAAAGAACTCGGGCTGACCTGCCAGTCCAGTCTGAATCTGGTTCTCAGCCACGTAAACTCCTCCCCTTGCGAGTTGCTTGGCAGTAAAAGTCCGTTGGAACTGACGGAATTTATGTATCAGGATCTGTACGAAAAACTGCTGGCTTTTGGCATCCATCCCATTGATAAAGATCAGATTATTTTAAAACCATACTTGCTCAAGCAGAGAAACAAGTAAGTAATTAAAACTGCCTATTAAAAAACAACAGGCGGCTGTCCAAGAAAGAAAATACCGTCCACAGCAAGTGGAATTTAGTCCTACACCTTTAAAAACACCGACTAAAGTCCGCTTTTTTGTCATGTCCAAAGATCCTGTCTTTTTCAAGCAGCCTGTTGTTTACTTCATTTAGTGTAACACTTATTTCTACTTAATAAAACAGAAAAAGCAGCAATCACTCATTTTTGTAAGAGTAATTGCCACTTTTATTTTGACGTTTTTCAAAGTGGAAATAAACTTTTCACTTCAGCTATTTTTTATATCCCTGAAATGAAAAGTTTTTAAGAAAGGGGACCTTTGATTTCCTTTTGGCCCCCTCTCTATCACTTTTACAATTTCTCAAAGATTCCATCTGCCATAGCTTCCAGAATCACACAGCAAGAAGTCGCCCCCGCATCTAAGACTCCTCTGGAACGCTCTCCAAGGCGGCTGGAGCGCCCGAACTTAGCTACCATATCCTTGGTGGAATCACGCCCTTCCCGGGCCGCCTCCTTCATCTTCTCCAGAGCTTCCTGGAAACTGATTCCGTCCGCTTTCTTCAATGCATCCACAGAAGGGGACAAAGTATCTACCAAAGTCTTGTCTCCCACCTTTGCTTCCACAATCTCACAAAGTCCAGCAAGCCCGGCTTCCAGCATTTCCGCCAGCTCTGTCGTTCCAATTTCCTCATACGCTTCTCCTGCATCAGCCATTTCCATGAATATTGTCCCATAGATCGGCCCCATGGAGCCGCCAATCTCATTAAACAGGACCGTCCCTAATTCATTTAATCCATCGCAGAAACTGATCTCTTCCTCTGCTATCCGATCGCCGAACATGGTAAATCCTTTGTTCATATTCATACCATGGTCGCCGTCTCCGATCAAACCGTCCACCTCGCCAAGATAAGTTTTATTATCCTGAATGGCCTTTACCATTTTCAAAAGGATGGATTTCCCTTCCGCATTTTTAAACTTTTCCATCTTGCTTTCCTCCTACTTCTGTTTCAGCCCCATTGTGCGGCAGTCCATATCAATCAGTTCTTTTAATTCATCGTCCAGCTTCATGACCGTCAAGGTCGCTCCCATCATTTCCAGGGACGTGAAATAATTTCCAACATAGGATCGATAGATTTTGATCTTTTTCTCACCAAGGATTTTTTCAATCTCATTGTAAAGGACATAAAGCTCCATCACAGGTGTCGCTCCAAGACCGGATACCAGGACTGCCACTTCATCCCCTTCTTCAAAGGGATAATCCGGAAGCACGATGTCCGTCATTCTCTTTGCCATCTTCTCCGCCGTTTCCAGCTCACAGACTTCAATCCCCGGTTCCCCGTGATGTCCGATACCGACTTCCATTGTCCCGTCCTTAATCTCAAAATTGGGATGTCCTACTGCCGGCAATGTACATGGCGTCAATCCGATTCCCACGCTCCTTGTATTGTCGATCGCTTTCTGCGCGGCTTCGATCACTTCATCCAGACTGCCGCCTTTGGCAGCCTTTGCGCCTCCACATTTCCACATCAGGATCTCTCCGGCCACACCTCTTCTTTTTTCTCGCTGATCCTTAGGAGCAGAAGCCACGTCATCATTAGCCACCACTGTTTTTACCGTCAGGCCTTCTTTTTTTGCCATGCGGACTGCCATCTTAACATTCATGTTGTCACCGGAATAGTTTCCATACAAACAAGCTACTCCCACTCCTCCATCTGCCGCCCGAAACGCCTCCAGAAAGGCCGCCGCTGTGGGCGATGAACAGATTTCCCCGACTGCGGCCGTATCACACATATTCTCTCCGACATACCCAATAAACGCAGGTTTATGGCCGCTGCCGCCGCCAGTCACAACTCCTACCTTTCCGGATACCGGAGCCTCCTTGGCTGCGATCACTCTTGGATGAGCCGTAGTCTTTACCATATCTCCATGGGTTTTCACAAACCCCTCCAGCATTTCGTCAACAATATGATCTGGATCATTTAAAATTCTCTGCATAATATTCTCCTTTTTCTACCTATTTAATAGTATATCCACCATCGATCAGAAGATTGTGTCCAGTGATCATGGCCGCGGCCTTACTGCATAGGAAGGCGATCACCGCTGAGATTTCTTCCGGCTCAGCAAACCGCTCGCTAGGCATCTCTTTCTTAAACGCATCTCCTACCGGTCCGTCCCATGCCTTGTGTCCCAGGGCCGTAAGCACCACCGTTGGGGCCACAGCATTCACACGAATCCCATATTTCCCCCACTCCATAGCCATTACCTTTGTCATCGCAATAATTCCGCCTTTAGCCGCACAGTACGCCACATGTTTATCGAGGGCAATGACCCCTGCTTGAGAGGCAATATTTACAATACTTCCTTTGATCTTGTTGTCGATCATGTATTTTCCTACAGCCTGAGCCATGAAGAAGCTTGCCGACAGATTGATATCAATGGTGCGGTTCCAGTCCTTCTCATCAATGATTTCCGCGCTCTCCAGTGCTACGATGCCCGCACAGTTTACAAGGATATCCACCTGGCCAAATGCCTTTGCTCCTTCTTCGATGACCAAATCACGATAGTCCTTATCACACACATTTCCCGCAACACCGACAGCCTTCTCCCCGCCCATCTCTTTGGCAATCTTATCCACATCAGGGTTTAGATCCGCAAGCACCACATTGGCTCCTTGCTTCAGGAAATATTCCGCTGTCATATTTCCAATCCCGGCGGCGCCTCCGGTAATAATCGCAGTCTTTCCCGCCAGATCAAAATCCAACGACATAAGTTCTTCTTTTGAAAAGTTTGGCAACATATGCTATCCCTCCATCTTCTTTTTATACACGGAAAGCATCTCCGTGATCAAGGGAAGGGCAGGGCTCTTCGCCGCTGCCCTTCCGGCATAGTTTATTTTATTGTTTGTATCAGCTAATCTTAATATTTGTTCTCAAACTCAGATACATTGTCTTTTGTAATCATCTGGAACGGTATCCAGATCTCTTTCTCAACTTCTCCGCCATCGAGAACTGTTACTGCCGCATCAATAGCACCTGAAATCTGACCCTCTGCATCCTGGAAGTCAGAAGCGATCATCCGTCCCTCTTTGACCGCCGCTACTGCATCCGTAATTCCATCGATACCGATACACGGAATATCATAACCGCCATCTTCGATTGCCTGACGTGCTCCAAGAGCCATTTCATCGTTTTCAGAAACGACTGCGTCAATCTCGTCACCGTAAGTGGTCAGCCAGGTTTCCATCAATGTCATTGCCTCGGAACGTGACCAGTTGGCTGTATCGTAAGCAAGAATCTCAATTCCAGGATTCTCTTTCAGCACGTTATTGATGCCTTCCCAGCGCTGCAGCTGCGCAGACTGTCCCATCGGTCCTTCCAATACCACAATATTAAAAGTATCTGTTTCCATATAATCGATCATCTGCTGCATGATCTCTTCACCTGCTCCAACGTCCTGAGAACCTACATAAGCAGTCAGTTTATCTGTATTTACCATAGTATTTACGCCAAATACAGGGATTCCTGCCTCGTCTGCCGCTTCTACACAGGCCACACAGGCATCTGCATCTTGCGGATTCAGGATAATCGCGTCAACACCATCCGCAATCATAGTCTCTACCTGCTCAAGCTGAGCCGCCGCATCGTTGTTTCCATCATAAGAAACATAATTGATCCCTTTTTCCTTGCAGTATTTCTTCGCATAGTTGTCCATTCTCATACAGAACTCTGTCTGCAGCGTATAGTAGGTCGCTCCGATGGTATAGCCATCCGTTTTCTCCCCGCTGTCTCCGCCGCCTTCCTCAGATTCACCACCGCCGCACGCAGCCAATGACAGAGTCATTAAGCCGACCAGTCCTGCCGCAAGCAATTTTCTCCACTTTTTCATTATTTTTTCCTCCTTTTTTTATTTTTAAGCCGTAAAGCTTAAGGATCATCAATCAGAACTCAATCCATCCAGCATAACCGCTAAAATTACTACAAAGCCTTTTACAAGCATCTGGTAATAAGCGCCTACGCCCAGCATATCCAATCCGCTCGACAGACAAGTCATCAGCATGATACCCACAACAGTTCCCCATAGACGTCCTTTTCCTCCCGCGAGAGAAGTTCCTCCAATAACTACCATGGCAATGGCGTCTGTCTCGTACCCGTCTCCCGTATTGGTCACACCGGATGTAACCCGGGCCGAGGTAATAACGCCTGCAAGTGCTGACAGCACACCGGACAGGATATACACCGTCGCGATGATTCGTTTTACATTGATACCAGAAACTCTTGCCGCATTGGTATTGCCACCCACAGCGAACACATATCTGCCATATCGCGTCTTATAAAGAAGCAAAAAGCATATGAGCAGGATAACCGCAAAGATAATGACTGGTATAGGAAGCACATTTCCGATCATGCCGCCTCCGATAAATTTAAAGGACTCTGATAGATTAGGAATTGGTTTAGAATCCGTCAATAGGAACGTCAGCGATTTTGCAATACTCATAGAACCCAGTGTTCCGACAAAGGCCGGAACCTTCAAATAAGCCACGCATACGCCATTAAACACGCCAATCACAAGTCCAACTCCCACTCCTACTGCAATAGCAATAATTGCCGGCTGGTTCATTGCTACCTGCGCAAAATACGCAGAATACATTCCTGCGCAGCCCATGACCGCTCCAACGGAAAGGTCAATGCCGCCTGTCAAACAGACAAAAGTCATTCCTACTGCCAAAAGCCCATTGATGGACACCAGGCGGAACATATTTCTTACATTAATAAAACTCAAAAATCTTGGTTTGATCAGAGAGATGATGATCACTAAGACAATCAGCGCGATCAAGGAACCATATTTCGCAATAAAGTTCTTCCGCTGCTGCGCTCTCATAGCCGCGCTTTTTTCTCCTACTGCTTCTCTACTCATTTCCTTTTCCCCTCCTTACATATAACGCATTGCCATTTTCATAATCTGATCCTGACTGAACTCCTCTTTCGACAACTCTCCGCTGAGCCGATGGTTGCTGATGACTAGTATCCGGTCTGACATTCCCATTGCTTCCGGCATCTCGGAGGAGATCATGATAACTGCCTTCCCATTCGCCACAAACTCATTCATCAGTTTATAGATTTCCGCTTTCGCTCCCACATCGATTCCTCGCGTAGGTTCATCGAAAATAATCACATCGGGATCCTTCATCATCCATTTTGCAAGAACTACCTTCTGCTGATTCCCGCCAGACAGATTCTTAGCCGCAAGCCTGGAGCTTGCCATTTTCACCTTCAGCTCCTCCAGGATCTCGTTGGTCCTCTTCTTTTCTACGGCAGACCGGATAAAGACTTTACCGCTGAATTCCTTCATGGAAGGAAGTGTTGTATTATGGGCGATGCTCATAGGCAGGACCAGCCCCTCTCCCTTTCTATCTTCCGTCACATAAGCGATTCCTTTTTTAATGGCATCAGCAGGTTTCTTAAATACCACTTTTTCTCCCTTCAGAACAATCTCGCCTTTTTCCAGCTTTGTCAATCCAAAGAGAGCCTGCATAAGCTCAGTCCTGCCTGCTCCTACCAGACCGACCAGACCAAGGATTTCTCCTCTGTGCAGAGTCAGATTAATATCTTCGAATTCTCCCGTCCTTGTCAGCCCCTTAAGTTCCAAGATCGGCTCTTTGATTTCCGCTTCCCTCTTTGGATATTGTTCCGTAAGCTCTCTTCCTACCATCGCCTTTACTACCATATCGTTGGTAGCCTCTTTCGTATCCCAGGTAGCAATGCTTTCTCCATCCCGCAATATCGTGATCTTATCTGTAATGGTATATACCTCGTCCATTTTGTGAGAAATGTACACGATTCCCGTTCCTCTCTTCTGCAGATCCCGGATGATCTTGTAGAGATTCTCCACCTCCCGATCCGTAATAGAAGAAGTCGGCTCATCCATGATCAAGATCCTGGCGTCCTGTGACACCGCCTTTGCAATCTCTACCAGCTGTTGATCCGCCACTCTTAGGGTCCCCATCTTCGCCCTCGGGTTAAGATTGATATGGAGCATTTTCAACAATTCTTCTGTCTGCTTATACATCTGCCGATAATCGATCAGTCCATGTTTTACCGGTTCTCTTCCCAGATAAATATTTTCCGCCACAGACATTTCCACAACCGATGACAATTCCTGATGGATCATGGCAATTCCCATCTTTTTGGCCGCCGCCGGGGAATCGATCTCCACTTCTTCACCCTCGATTTTCACGGTTCCTCCGTCTCGTTTATGTATTCCTACCAATATATTCATCAACGTAGATTTTCCAGCGCCATTTTCGCCCATCAGAGCATGTACAGATCCTTTCTCCAGGGAAAAATTTACTGCATGGAGCACCTGGTTTCCATAAAAGCTCTTTTGAATCCCTTCCATCTCCAACAATAAACTCATGCTCTTCACCTCCCGTATCCTTTTTGTACCCAAATTGTACTATGATGGTGCAGGGACAAAAAGGGGGGTATCTTACTCTCCATAGGGGGTATTTTACGTTTTTATCTGTTTTAACTAAAAATAACCGATTCTTTGTGAAAAATTAGTCATTTTCCACAAAGAATCGGTTATTTCTCTTCCTTCCCAAACGCAATCCTCTCGAATTCCTCCCGGTCAAAGATCAGCCTGCTGCCATTCTTGCCAAATAAAAGAATCCGATCCGCCACAGAAACACCATCCATCAAATCCATCGTGATCATGACCACCGCAATCCCCTTGGAAAGATACCGTTTCAGAAATTTTTCGATAAAACGCTGGATTTTTACATCTACATTCCTGTAAGGGAAGAAGCAGAATACAATCTCAGGCTTCTGCAGGAGAATCCTTTGATAGACCAGATCGTACTTTTCTTCCAAAGACAGTTCCTTAACCTTTCCGGTAATCTCTCTCCCTGCCACCTCCCGGGCAATGCTCCTGCGTTTCTTCCGGCTCATCCACAAACGCTCCACATTATGCTCCAGACATAGGCACAGATTATCCTCGTAGGACATCTCCGGGTACAACATGGTCTCTGTCGGATTTTCCAGTATCACACCTACCTTCCTTCGCTCCTTATCTATCTCTTTTCCCTTCCACCACAAACTGCCGCTCTCTGGTTTTTCTCCTGATAACACATCGATAAAGTCCTGCCAGTCAAAATTATCATAATCATGGATCAAAAGCCCTTCTCCCCGGTCAACATCAAAGGTCATATCCCGAATACTCCGATAGTTCATTGCCTCACACCGAAACACTTTCTCTCCCCGGTCTTCCACCTCTGTCTTCGTTGTCTCCAGAAGACGGTAGGGAAAGAAGTAATGCTGTTCAAGACTGCTGGCAATCTCCTCCTTTTCCAGCACTTTGATGATTCTTCCATGGGACATGACGGACACCCGGTCGCAAAACTGGTTTAACTCTTCCGGCTTGGTGCTGATATAAATAAAAGAAAGTCCCTGTCCCGCATAATAGCGGATGACTTTCTCCAGCCTCTTCTTGTCTTCCGGCCAGAGAGAAGATCCCGGATCTCTTAATATCACCACATCCGCCTTAGCCACCGCCGCCTTCACAATCCCGATCACATCCTTTTCCAGAATTCTTAATTCCTTTACCTTCCTGCCCGAATCTATCTGGATTCCGACCTTTTCTAACAAAATCTGAAGCTGGCGCCGAATCAGACGATCATTGATCCAGAAGCCTTTATATCCTTTCCGGATCAGGAATACATTGTCTGCTCCCTGAAGACTTTCGATCAAATTTTCTGCTTTTGAAATCGTATATACTCTATTCCTTCTCCTGGTATGCCCCGCATAAGTATTTACAAGCTTTTCCCGAATATAGACCCGCCCGTAGAGGAGGGGACGGTTGTCCTGAAGACAGTCCGTCAGTTCCTGCAGACCATACGAATCCAGAGGCACAAGTCCCATCACCTCTCCCTCGAACATCTGAAAATTAAAATTATTCAGGAGCTTCCTTCCCTGCTCGGTAACTGTCACCCGCTCCATTCTTAAAATTTCCCGTCTCACACTATCTCCTCAGATTCTTCAATTGTCTCTCGCTGGTGATCAAGGGCAGATGAATCTCTGTATCTGTGCCGACCCCCGGCGTACTGTAGACTGTCATTCCATATTCTTCCCCAAAAATCAGATGAATCCGATTATTTACATTGAGAATTGCGATCCCTCCCTTGTCCTTTGACAGCTGGATGCTGTCAAATACCGGCTGGTTCAATTGATGATTCAACCGTTCCAGCACTTCGGGCGCCATCCCCACGCCGTTATCGCTGATCCGGATCAAAAGTCTCTTTTCTGTACATCTTAACAGGATCCGGATCGTGCCGCTTCCGATCTTTCGTTCAATGCCATGAAGGATACTATTTTCCACGACTGGTTGAATAGTAAGTTTCGGCAAAAGGCATCGGAGCAGAAATTCATCCTCTTTGTCATACTCGATTTCCAGATTGACTCGATCTTCAAATCGATGTTTCTGAATCAAAAAATAGATTTTGGTATTCTCCAGCTCTTCCTCCAGCGTCACCATATTTTCTACTTTACTGATGGTATATCGAAAAAAAGTAGCCAGGGCCTCTGTCATCTCTGCCACCGTCTGATTCTCTCCCATCATCGCTTCACTGCGGATGCTGTCAAGCGTATTATAGAGGAAATGAGGATTAATCTGGTTTTGAAGGGCAAGATACTGAGCCTGCCGTTTATTCGCATTCAAGAGCTGGTCAGATTCCGTCAGGCGCACCAGTACCCGCGCCAGTTCCTCTGTTCCCGGCGATAGGATACATGCTTCCTCTTTTAGTCCCGCATTGGTATAGCCGGCAAAAAAGAGCTGCAGATACCGGTCTACCTTTCGATATGGCCTCAGCACCGCAAAATAGAAAAATAAAAAGCCAAAAAGCCAGACCGCCGTGCAAAAAACTGCTTCTGTCCCATTCTTTCCCGTCCGTGCCGCCCAAACGCATAGTATCAGACAGATAACTGCTAAAAACAAAAACAATCCCACACACAACATATAAATCCGGGAACTCAGATAACGCCATTTTTCTTTCATCATTCTGCTCCTTATCCATATAACTTACGATATTCTCCCGGTTTTATCCCGGTATATTTCTTAAATATAGCGTTAAAATGTTTAAGGTCGGAATATCCTACCTGGCCGCAGATATCTTTGATATTTACCGTTGTCCCCTTTAGCAGTTCTTTCGCCTTTTCCATTCTGAGCTGGACCAGATACTCCGAAAAGCCAATGCCCATTTCCTTTTTCAGCAGTCCGCTGAAATAGCTGGCGCTGAAGCCTGCAATCGCCGACACTTCCTCCAGCGTGATCCCCTCTGTATAATGATTCTGAATGTACTGCTTTGCGATACGGATCGGACGCCTTCCATCCTCCTTCTGGATTTGCAGATTTTTCCGGACGATTTTTCTCAGATATTCCTCCAATACGCCGAACAATTCCTTTAGATCCTGACTCAGCTCACTTCTCTCTGTAAATGTCCCAATCTCCTCATTATCGCTTCCGCTCTTTGTCAATGCGTACATTCCAATCAAATGTACGATGTTAATGTAATCTCGTCCGCGAATATCTCGTTCCTTCCCCAGTGTTTCTTTCAGCTTCCCCATATTTTCCTGAATCAGCTGCTCATCACATAAATCAATACTCCTTGCAAATTCGCTATTAAACCGATCGATGACCGCTGAGAAATCCCTCTCTGGCCGCCCCTGGGAAGCCGGCGCTTCCAGCAGCTTTTCACACCCTTCCACAACCGCCTCTTTCAGCCCTTCCTGCGCGCTCTCCAAAGAATCCCACAATTCGGAGGGACACTCCACTTTCTTTCCAAGAGCTGCGGAAAATGTCATCTTCCACATCTCGAACCGTTTTGCCGCCAGTTTATTCACGATTCCACGAATTCCCTTGCGAAAATCTTTTTCCCTGGCCTCCTCGTAATTACATAGAACAAAACACTTATTCCCGCTCACACAGATTTCGTGATCCACACAGATTTCCTTCAGCTCCCTGCGGATCGTCCGCTCAAATCCCTCTATAGTCCTATCCATTGCTTTTTTATCATACTTTTTCATACTATAATGAAGCTGCAGGACAAAAAACTGAAACCAGCCCGGCCGGAAACAATAACAATACTGCTTATTAATACTTTCAATCTCCCTGCCTTCCCCAAAAGATACAGACATCGGAAGAGAAAAAATCAGGCTGCGCCTTTTTTTCAAATTTTCATCTTCTGTATACTCATACAGCTTCTTTCCCGCTTCAACACGTTTCTGCTCTTTTTCCACACTCTCTTTGGCCTGCCTTACCGCTTCTTCTAACTCGTTCTTCTTGATAGGCTTTAACAGATACGCGCTTACTCCATGTGTGATCGCCGCTTTCGCATAGCTGAAATCCGCATATCCGCTGATAATGATCACCTCCAGGGAAAGTCCCATCTCCCTTGCCTGCCGGATCACTTCAATGCCATCACATCCTGGCATTCGGATATCGATGATCAAAATATCCGGTTTCTTCTCCCGGATGACTTCAGCTGCCTCCAGCCCGCTATGCACATAGCCGATGAGTTCCATTCCCAGACTTTCCCAATCACAAAGCATATCTATCAGTCGGCATATTTTCTTCTCATCATCTGCTATCAGTACCTTTATCATCGTTCCTCTCCCACCTCAATTTCAAATCTATTCTGATTGTATCAAATATGCTCAAAAATTGTCTATATGATTTTTGTTTTGCTATACTCCTGATATTCTCACATATTTTTTATATCCTCTCATATATTGAAAGTAAAGGGAGGATATTGTTCATGAAAAAGTTTTTAAAAAATCAAATAAACAAGCCTGATCTGCCGTCTATCTTATTCGTCATCATTCTAGGTTCTCTGAATCATTTTCTTTATAAATGGTCCGGCGGATCTGCGCTGGCCGCCCTTTTCTGCCCAGTCAGCGAATCTCCTTGGGAACATTTAAAACTTTTATTTTTCCCATTTCTTTTCCTTTCTATATGGTCCTTCTTCCGATATCCCCGCAATGGATGCCGTTTCTTCTTTTGCCGTTTTTGGGGCGTCATCTGCGGTCTCTGTCTTATCCTGGTCCTTTTTTATACCTATACGGGAATCTTGGGGCGACATTTTCTGATGCTCGATCTTTTGATTTTTTGTCTGAGCGTATTCCTGTCCTTTGCCGTATCCCGTTATCTCTGCCGCTCCCTTGTCTTTGTTCCGTCTGTCAATGTAATCTTTACCCTGTGGCTTTCTGTGACCTTATGTTTCTTTCTCTTTACCTGTTTCCCTCCCAATATTCCCCTGTTCTTCCCGCCGGCCTGATCTTTTCCCGGCTTTTCTCTTTGCCTTCCAAATCCATCTGCACTTCTGCCCCTGTTTGTAGTATAATTTTCTTATGACATAAAGCTGCATTGGCTAAGACCCAATGCCTGGAAAGGAGCAACAATATGACAAAAGAACCTGTTTCCTGCAAGATCGAGCACCATGCCGTCCTCTTTGCGTTTCTGGCGAAAAACGCGGTAGAATTATGCGGAAAGAAAGGGGAAGAATCGATTCTCAGAGGAATGACTCTCTATGGAAACGAACGCGGTCGGCGCATGGCCGCAAATGCTCTTGCCCGCGGAGATGAATTGAACATCATGACCAATCAGGCTTATGGCGAATGGAAACCAGACTATGACGGGCAGATGGAATTCGGACAAATCCGCACAGAGCCTACCCTCCAGACCTATATTTCCAAATGCGCCTGGTGTGACGCCTGGGCAAAACACGGACTGACGGAGTACGGGAAACTATACTGCGTTAATGTAGACAACGCCGTTTATCAGGGCTACCAGGATAAATACGTCTGTACCCCGACCACCACGGCTATGAGCTGGGGCGGAGAACGGTGTGAATTCGATTGGGGCTGCCCATTAAGCCCAAAAGAAAATCAGGCATTGGCCAAGAAGAAGCAGGAACTGGGCGCTTCCTGTATGAAAGACTTCAATTTCCATACCGCCCACCTCAGGTACACTATAAGCAATACACTGATCGAAGATCTGGGCGCGGACGGGGAAAAAGCGGTAGCCATGGCTCTTGAGGACTATGTCCAAACATTCGGAAGCGAATATCTGGATGTGCTGGACGGTCTCTATCCCACCGAGGACTGATGACACAAAGGGCCGCCATCATTGAGAAAGGAGATTGATCGTGGAACAGCAGACTTCTGAAAATAGGATTGCCTCCTGGCTGGATTCTCACCGGGAGGAACTGACCGAAACCGCGGACTACATTTTCCAGCATCCAGAGCTTGCTTACCAGGAAGTCCGGTCTTCCGAGTATCTGGCCGCATTTCTGGAAAGACATGGCTTCACGGTGGAGCGGGGTACCGCCGGAATCGAGACCGCCTTTACCGCTCAGTGGAGCAATGAACCATCGAATCGCCAGGGAAAAGCGCCCAGAGATATGTTAGGAAAGCCCATCATCGGATTTCTGGCAGAGTACGATGCCCTGGCGGAACTCGGACACGCCTGCGGCCACAACCTGCTGGGAACCGGAGCGGCGGCCGCGGCCTGCGCCTTAAAAGCGGATATGGAGCAAAACGGTGTTGCCGGTACGCTGAGAGTCTATGGGTGTCCTGCGGAAGAGATCATGTCCGGCAAGATCATCATGAATCAGAAAGGCGTCTTTAATGACCTGGATCTAGCTGTCACCTGGCATCCCTTTGACCGCAACCGGGTCAGCAATGATATCTGGCAGGCCCAGGATATTAAGAACTATACCTTCCACGGCGTCAGCGCCCACGCTTCCAAATCCCCGGAAGACGGCCGCAGCGCCTTGGATGCGGCGGAGCTTATGAACATCGGCGTCAACTATCTGCGGGAGCATGTTCCAGGAGACGTGCGCATGCACTATGCCTACATCGACAATGGACAGCCTGCCAACGTAGTTCCTGATCTTGCTAAGACCAACTATTTCATCCGCTCCAGCCTGCGCTCCCGGACCGATGATGCCTCCCGGAGGGTAGATGACTGCGCCAGAGGCGCTGCCCTCATGACAGGCACAACGGTAGATATCGAGCTTGTGGCAAGCTGTAAAGAAATGAAGATCTACCGGCCTCTGACGGAATTATATTATAAGGTCATGACACAGATCCCTACTCCTGAATATACCCAGGAAGAGTTGGACTTTGCGGCAGAAATCAGCCGACAGGCCGGACTTGATAACGGCGGCGAATATTTCCGGGGATTAGAGCCCTTAGAGGACGAGCCCGTCCCCATCTCCATTGGCACCGATGCCGCTGAAGTCAGCCATACCGTCCCCCTTATTACCTTAAGCGCGGCCACCATGTGCAGAGGGACCCCGCTGCATCACTGGGCTGCCGCCCGGCAGGCCGGGATGAGCATCGGCCATAAAGGAATGTTGTATGCTGCCAGGTGTATGGCAGAAGGAACCCGGGCCTGGATTCATCAATCGGGGCCGGGGGATTTTTAAAAATCCCCCGGCCCGAATTGAAAATGCCCTGTCCCTTTTTCAAATAATTTGTCCCAAATACCAAAGGAGGAATTTTTATGATTACCAAAAAAATCGGAATGATCGGATGTGGAAATATGGGAGGCGCCATTCTCTCCGGCGCGCTGGACAGCGGTGTCCTTCCAAAGGAGAACGCGTTTGTATATGACGTTAGTCCTGCCGCTATGGATAAGGCTGAAAGCTGGGGTGTCAACCTTGCCAAAGACTGTGAAGACGTCTGTAAAAACAGTGACATTATCATTCTCGGCGTAAAACCCCAATATGCATCCGAAACTTTAGCGCAGTGCGGCGATGCCCTCGACGGCAAAGCTGTCATGTCTATTGTGGCCGGCATTACCGTAGCGCGCCTGCGCTCTATGATCAGCGGTACTCCCCGTATTCTGCGCACCATGCCAAACACTCCGGCCATGGTGTCTGAGGGAGCGTTCGCCTTCTGCTCCGACAACGATTTCACAGAGGATGAATTAGCGGCGGTCCGCTCTATCTGTGAAGCGATCGGAATTGTGGAATTGATTCCCGAGCATTTGATCGATGCCGCCTGCGCCCTGAATGGCGGCGGCCCGGCCTATATCGCCATGTTCATTGAGGCAATGGCTGACGGCGGCGTAAAACAAGGCCTCCCCCGTGCCACCGCTTATCGGCTGGCCGCTCAGACATGTCTGGGGACCGCCAAAATGATCCTGGAAAAAGACATTCATCCCGGCCAGCTGAAAGACATGGTAACCTCTCCTGGCGGGACCACCATCGAAGGCTGCGAAGCCTTGGAAAAGGGCGGAATGAGGGGCGCTGTTATAGAATGTATCAATGCCGCGACAGAGAAATCCAAGAAGCTTTAGTCAAATGGGGCCGGGGGATTTTTAAAAATCCCCCGGCCCCATTTGCTCTTTTAAACCCTCGGAAATACAATCGTCACTTTGAACAGATCTCCGTCCAGATATAATTCAAATTTTCCTCCCTGCATCTCTGTCAGGGTTTTTGCGATGGACAGCCCCAGTCCGCTGCCTTCTGTACTTCTCGAGATATCTCCCCGGATAAACCGTTCGGTCAGCTCATCTGCCGAGATATTGAGCTGCTGCTGAGAAATATTTTTCAAACTGAAAGTCACCTGATTATCTATAACCTTCATATCCGCGTAAATGCGTGTGCCTTCCATTGCGTATTTCGCGGCGTTGTTATAGATGTTTTCCAGAATTCTCCAGGTTCTCCTCCCATCAGCCCGGATATATGCTTCTTCCTCCGAAATATTCATCACTTCTGTCAGGTTCCTGGCTTTGAATTTTTCTTCAAATTCGCCGCTGGTCTGCTGGATCATTTCCACAAAATTAATATTCATATATTCCAATGAAATATTGCCGGAACTTACTTTTGAGGCTTCCACTACATCTTCTGTCAAGGTCTTTAATCTCTGCGCTTTGCTTTCCAGGATCTCCAGATACCGCTGGATCTTAGGATCCTCAAAATTCTCTTTCTTCAAAAGATCTACATAGTTGATAATGGAAGTCAACGGCGTCTTAATATCGTGGGATACATTTGTGATCAGATCGGTTTTCAGCCGTTCACTCTTCATCCGTTCTTCCATAGCGGCATCCAGCCCCTCGCCAATGGAGTTGATCTGCTCGCCGATAATCTTCTGTTCTCTGCGCAGCTCTTCTGTCGGAATCTTATAATCCACTTCGCCGCCGGAGATTTTCATGATTCCGGTTTTAATCTTTTCTCTTCCAACAGCTTCATGTACAAGATAAACCAGGGCCGCTCCTTCTGCCGCCAGCATAAGTATTCCCCAGAAACCGCTGGGCCAGCACAGGATCGCGATCCAATGGATCAGCACAAACCCGCCAAACATGATGAGCCTCCGCCACAGACAGTGCAGATTGGAAAAGATCCGATAAATAAAGGAACAAATCCAGCGAAGGATGCTGTTTTTCCACAAATTTCTTGCTTTGATCCTCCGGACAAGGCTTAAATAACCTATCAGAAACGCGCTGCAGGAAATGGCCGCTGTCACGGCTCCCATGATCATAACTGGCAGCATATCCTCGGTTAAATTAGTTGTTTGCCCATAACTATTAGAATATATATCTCCGACCCAAAAATAACCACTGTTGATAAAAAGAAATGGGACACACCACAGTAAGACGACCACAGCTCCCGCGATCTCTGTTTTCCACCGATCAAACCAGCATAAATGGAGTTCTTCGTCTTTGTTATTCCTTCCGGCCGCAAAAGTCAGCCAAATACCTCCCACAATGGCCAGGATTCCCGCCGCCAATCCTATAAGAGCGATCTCACGCGCGCTGGAACCATACTGTTCGTACAGACGATTCTCAGAATAGAAGCTGTCCTGGATTGGATAGGATGTATCCACCGCTGCGGCAAAGACAAAATCTTCTTCATTAGTTCCGGAATATTTTACCATATCCCGCCAGATGGAGGCATCCGCTTCCGCCACATTGGTATCAAAGTCCGCCAGCTTAGGCCTGATGATAATATATTTTCCTGTATCTTTTAACGTCTCCAAATTGGTTTCCAGACTTCCCAGATCCTGATACTCTTCCCGATTGGTATATACTTCCTGACTCGCCGGATCTACGTAAATATACGCATAGTTGGTATCTCCTTCCTGTAAGTCTGACATCCAGGCATTGTATTCCGAATACTGCCCTCCGATCATCTCAACACAGGCCCGCAGTTCCTCATAAGCCTCTTCCAGCCGTCCATTCCAGTGGGCATCCTGATTCACGATATCCAGGATGCTGCCGCCCCCAATCGGCGCAAACCTTTCCTCCACACGAAAACCATCGTAGTTCCAATAATCAATGTACTCCTGCTCCCCCTGCGCATTCAAGATTTCTTTCGACAATTCTTCCCCATTGTCGTCATAGGATTCCATCCCCTGATAGCCATATCCATCCTGGAGTGTCTGCAGAAGCCCTGCCTGAGCATCTGCTTCTACCGCGGCCGCGAATTGCAAATCGCCGTTCTGAATCGCTGACTCAAAATCCGAATATGTATAATATTGATACAATTTCCCGTTTCCATCGGCGGCCGGTCTTTCACAGACAACGATATTCTCCATATTCATATAGTCGGAAGAATTTGCATCGTAAGCGGTCATTCTATTGCTCCACTCTATCAAGTCCCCAAGGCGGTATGCCAGACCGCTTACATTTTTCCCCGGAGCTTCGCCGTTCTTATACCATTCTTCAATATCAATGATCTTCTCTTCATCCAGACTGCCATTGGTTTCAAAAAAGTTAGATGCGCTGATGCCATTCAACACCTGCTCGCTCTTACTTTCCAACTGTGAGGCAAATCCCCTGGAATCCTCATATTTTCTGGCCGGATTTCCCTCAAAAATCTCTTCCCTCAGCGCCGGATAAGAAACCAGCCACAAAAAGCTGAGCACCAGGATGACCACCAGAACATGTTCCAAAATAATTAAAACCATTTTTGTCAGATTGGTTTTATACCAGTGCTGTTTCATAACTACTCCCTTCTAAAACTTCTCCACCTTATATCCCACGCCCCACACCACTTTCAGATATCGAGGCTCCTTGGGATTGATCTCAATTTTCTCCCTTATATGGCGGATATGTACTGCTACCGTATTATCTACGCCAATCGCATCCTCGTTCCAGATGCTTTCATAAATCTGGTCAATAGAAAATACCTTCCCCTGATTCTTGACCAAAAGCAGCAGGATATTATACTCGATCGGCGTCAGTTTCACCAGCTCTCCGTCTACTCTGACTTCTTTCAGGTCATCATTGATGGAAAGCCCTCCCGCTGAATAGACCGTTTCTCCTGTTCCCTGCACCGTACTTCCAAGCTGGGTATATCTGCGGAGCTGGGATTTGACTCTGGCTACCAGCTCCAGCGGATTAAAAGGCTTCGTCACATAATCATCCGCCCCAACATTTAATCCCAGAATCTTGTCCGCATCCTCCGATTTCGCAGACAGAATGATGATCGGAATATTATTCTCCTCCCGGATCTTTAGCGTAGCCCGGATCCCGTCAAGCCTCGGCATCATAACATCTATGATCAAAAGGTCCACCGGCTCCTTTTTCAGCACACTTAAGGCTTCCTGTCCGTCATACGCCTTGAATACCTGGTATCCTTCCTGCGTCAAGTAAATATCGATCGCTTCCACGATCTCTTTGTCATCATCGCACACTAAAATTTTTGCCATTTCTCTCACCTCCCTTATACTATACAAGAATAGCAGGGAATTTTTAAGATAGAATCGTGGAAATTCTTAAGATATTCTGAAAAGGGACAGGGCATTTTCAAATGAGGCCGGGGGATTTTTAAAAATCCCCCGGCCCCATTTGATGTCGATATCTGTCGAATTAAGTCTTATATTGTTGATATTCTAAGAATTAACGCGGATTCCGTTTATAATACTATTGTCTCAAATTTCTCAATGTAAATCTAACTATGGGAGGGGTTCATTATGCATGACCGGGAAATTGAACTGCTTATTCGTTCTCTTGGTATCAATGCGACTTATCGGGGCTACCGATATTTATGTTATGGAATTAAATTATGTCTAAAAGATGAAGACTATCTATTGTGTATCAGCAAACTGCTTTATCCTGAGATTGCCAGAGTCTTCCACGCTTCCAGCTGCAGCGTAGAGCGGGATATCCGTACAGTAATCCGTGTCTGCTGGGAACGGGGCAATACCCGCCTTCTCCATGATATTGCTCTGCACCCTCTATTGGGAAGACCTACCGCCGGTGAATTCATGGATATTCTAGTTTCTCATATTCGCCACACCTGCTCCATGCCCGTGTTTTAGGTTTTCTTCCTGACTTCTTAAGTGGTTCTTAAGATTTTTTCTTTTTCTTTTATAGTTTTAACATATTTTGGACATATTTATCTCCTATACTATAAGACAGATAGTTGATGAACAATCACTATCTCCCCCCTCATAAAGTAAAACGCCAGGGTGACCTGGCGGAACACTTTACTCTCATTCCTTTAGATAACTATAACAACGACGAAAACCCGTTAGCCGGAAGGTTAACGGGTTTCCGCTGTCTATACCTCTTTTTCCCCATCATTAGAGTCCTTCACTTTCATTCCCTCTGCCAGAATCATCCATTCTGCTCCACGGCGTGATCTTCATCAAAATAAATCTCGTAAGCCGCATCTTCCCCATATTCCTGCCGCAGTCTTTGTTCCACAGCTTCAAAGCTGTCCATCAGATGCTCCTGTTCTTCCTTAGACAGCGCTTCCACCCTGTAATCATACGCAAACACATCTATATAGAAATCATACAGATCACATTCCAGATAATCCTTAGCAGTAACCGTATTTGCCGTAAACCAGGATTCCTCCCAAAGGGCATCATAAAATTCCGGCTTGGGATTCCCATTCCAGTAGGAAATAGAAATATCCAGGCAATCCGCTTCCTCCTCCGGCAAAATGTCCAGGATCACTTCCTGTCTCACTTCTTCTCCCGCTATCTCAAATGAAATCTCCATCAATTCCTGTACCAGCGCCTGCTTCGCGGAATACCGTTTGGGACTGAGAATCCAATATTTGTCCTGATTGATCTTCATCGTATGATTGCTGACCTGCCATATTTCCTGATTTCCATCCCGGTTTGTGAATTCTATATTCCAGTTTTGGAATTTCCCCGGGACCTCCCCGGACATTGCAGGGTTACTCCGTACGCTTACATATTCTGTATAGATAATGCTTTCTTCTTCCTCAGCTGAAATCGTTTCCCAATTTTCAGCCCCAAAGAAGCGGTCAAACTCTGCATGAAATCGCATTGGCCAGCTTCGCAGAATATACCAGCCGGCAAATATCCCCACGGCCAGCAAAATTATGCTTCCTATGATCAGGACTTTCTTGATCCTCCCCATCTATACACCGATCTCCTTTCACCGTCCCACAAGCTTAACTATTTTCATTATGAGGGAAGCAGATTACGAAATCAAGTTTCCTGAAAGAATTCCTTAATGTGCTCTTAAGAAACTTCCTGCTTCTTTTAGAATTCTCTCATACTTTTGTCATATTTTCCCTTTATACTATATATCAGATAGTTGAAGAACACATCAACTATCCCCCCCTCTCATGAAGTTAGACATCAGGATACTCCTGATGCCACACTTTACTCTCATTCCTTTAGATAACGACAACGAAACCCGCCAGCCCAATGGTTGGCGGGTTTTCGCTGTCCATGCCTTCTTTTCACCCCCCGCAGAGTCTTTGGTTCTTACTGTCAGAGTCTGCCAACTAACAATATATCCGCGTCCAGTAAAATAATAATTCTTGCGATTCCGCCTCTCCTCATAGCCCATCCCAGCATCCGCCCGATCATTTTTGCAGCTGAAACACAGCTTGTATATCCCCCATAATACCGATAGAAAAACCAGAATTTGTAAGCCGGCCCCGATATGAAAGAGAAAGAATGTGGTCGGACATTTTTCTGCCCTTTCTGTTATCTTCTATGTCGTTTGTCTTACTCCTCCGTGAAAAAATTAATTTTTTAAATGTTCCAACGATTCACAAATCACCTGCATACCTTGTTTTTGATTTTTGATTTTAGCCGTGACTGTATTATTAACCAGAGATAACTTTATTTTTGTTTCCCCACTTTTCGCCTTAATAATCCGCTGCGATGGCATTAATCCTTTTTTTACTTTCACTTCGTCCAACTTATCAAAGGGGAGACAAATTTTTCCATAAATATGGGAAATATCCATGGTTTCTAAGACTGCAATAACTAATGTTTTCTCTGTTACGCCAACATAACAATATACATTGCTCAAAGCTCCCAATGCCAGCATTTTCGCGGTTCCAGACATTAGAGTTCCCCAGGCTTTGCCTTTGTATGCCTCTCCTTGCGGACAAATCCCGTCTAACATTTCATTCATATCCTTATCATTCATAAATAAAGCCATGATCTTTACCTCTCTAAATCTGTAATTTTTTATAAATTATAATCTTTCATTCAGAGTATATCATTACAATTGGGTAAAGCTTTCGTAAAATATTGCAGTAAATATTCTTGCTTCCGGTCATATTCAGAAAACAGGCATTTCCGGCCCTGACAATCGGCCTCAACTGCCAGACAGGCGCTCCACCGAGCGTTGCTGAAAGAATTCCTTAATGCGCTCTTAAGAAACTTCCTGCTTCTTTTAGAATTCTCTCATACTTTTGTCACATTTTCCCTTTATACTAGGTATCAGATAGTTGAAGAACACATCAACTATCATCCCCCTCTCATAAAGTTAGACATCAGGATACTCCTGATGACACACTTTACTCTCATTCCTTTAGATAACGACAACGAAACCCGCCAGCCCTTGTGGTTAGCGGGTTTTCGCTGTTAAGATGTCAATTGGGGCCGGGGGATTTTTAAAAATCCCCCGGCCCCAATTAACATTATAAATTCTCTCTCAGCCAAAGATATAAGTCTTCATATACCTTATCCCGGTCTGTCTCATTCAGGATCTCATGTCGGTCATCCCGATAAAGCTTCAGATCTGTCTTTTCCAAGCCGGAGGCTTTATATTTTGCGTATATTTTCCGTACTCCTTTACCAAACGCTCCTACCGGATCGTCCTCACCAGCCACAAAGAATACCGGTAATTCCTTAGGTATCCGCTTAACGCTTCCCGCCTTGACCAGTGATTTCATTCCCTCCAGCATCTGATAATAGCCTGCCAATGTGAACCGGAAATTGCACAAGGGATCTTTTGTATATTTCTCCCACATTTCCCGATCAGATGTGGTCCAATCTCCCACGCCTCCGCCGGACTTAAAATGGCTCCGGTAAATCCCAAGGCACAGGCCGTCTACCAGCCGGCTCCGATGCCTCCAGCCTTTGAATGCTGCCAGGATCTTACACAGTAACTGGCCCGCCAGAATCACTGGAAGAGGCTGATAGCCTGTTCCCATGATGATCGCGCCCGCAAGCCCCTGGCCATACAGCGTCAGATATTGACGCACTAAGAATGACCCCATACTATGCCCCATTATAAAATAAGGGAGGCCGGGATATTTCTTCATCGTCCTCTGGCGGAGCATATGGATATCTCCGATCAGATACCGATTCCCCTTCACTTCATCGAAATGTCCATAATCTTCCTGGCTCTGAACAGATTTTCCATGTCCCAGATGATCGTGTCCTACCACGTAAAAGCCCTTTCCGGCCAAGTATGCGGCAAATTCATCATATCGGTCGATATACTCTACCATTCCGTGACACATCTGAAGGATTCCTATGATCTCGCCGTCCGGAATCCATTCAATCCCATGGATCTTCGTCACGCCATCCCGTGACAGATAGCTGAACTCTTTCTTCATCATGGTTCACCAACTCCTCTGGCAGTGCATTTTTAACGTTCTTCCATTGGAATATAGTCCCTATGCGGCGCAAGCGGTTTGTACGCCGGCCGTATGATCTTGTCTACGTTCTTCAGCTCTTCCAGCCGATGGGCGCTCCACCCTACGATACGGGCCGCGGCAAAGATCGGCGTATAAAGAGCCGGCGGAAGATCCAGCATACTGTATACCAGGCCGCTGTAGAAGTCCACATTTGCATTCACACCTTTATAGATCTTGCGCTTCTCCCCGATCACTTCCGGCGCCATATGTTCTACCATTTCATAAAGAGCATACTCTTTCTCGCAGCCTTTTTCCTTGGCCAATTTCTTTACAAACTTCTTGAAAATATCTGCTCTTGGATCGGAAACGGAATAAATCGCGTGCCCCATTCCATAGATCAGTCCTTTTTTGTCAAATGCCTTTTTGTCCAGCAGATCATTCAGATACGCCTTTACTTCGTCCCGGTCTTCCCAGTCAGAAACTTGGTGCATCATATCCTCAAACATCTGCGTTACCTTAATATTCGCCCCTCCATGCTTCGGACCTTTCAAAGAAGCCATGGCCGCGGCGATCGTAGAATATGTATCTGTCCCTGAAGAAGTTACCACATGAGTTGTAAATGTAGAGTTGTTTCCGCCGCCGTGATCCATATGCAGAACCAGAGCCATATCTAAAATCCTGGCTTCTAATTTGGTATATTTCCGGTCTTCCCGCAGCATCATCAGAATATTCTCCGCTGTTGACAGTTCCGGCGACGGCGCGTAGATAAAGAGGTCCTCTCCTACCCGGTAATTATATGCGTGGTAACCATAAACCATTAGCATTGGAAACTGACTGATCAAGTTCAGACACTGACGGAGTACATTTGGAATCGTTGTGTCATCCGCCTTCGCGTCATAAGAATAAAGATTTAAGATAGACCGGGAAATACTGTTCATCATATCTCTGCTGGGCGCTTTCATAATGATATCTCTTACAAAATTCGGAGGCAGCGTCCGACGCTCGACCAATGTCTCATGGAACGTCTCCAGTTCTTTCGCGTTTGGCAGTTCACCAAACAGCAAAAGATAAGAAATTTCTTCAAATCCAAAATGTTTTTCTTTCAAAAATCCCTGGACCAGATCTTTGATGTTATAGCCCCGATAGTAAAGATTTCCCTCGCAGGGTACTTCTTTTCCATCCACGACCTTCGTAGCGCATACATCAGAAATGTTAGTGAGTCCTGCCAAGACGCCTTTTCCATTCAGATCACGAAGTCCCCGTTTTACTTCGTATTTTGTATACAGATCCTTTTCAATCGCATTCTTTTCCTCACAAATCTCCGCAAAATGCTGGATCTCCGGCGTGATCTCAAACAATGCCTTTTCTACGCTTTTTCCCATAATCATCATCCTTTCTGTCTGGTTTGTATGTCATTGCTCAGCCTGGCAAATTCTTCCAATGTCAGAGTCTCTCCTCGTACACCTGCGCCTTTTCCAAGCTGTGCAATTGCATCTGCGATCATTTCATCTGAAGATTCAAATTTCCCAGAATTTCTAAGAGCGTTGTAAAGGGTCTTTCTTCTCTGGTTAAACGCCGCTCTTATAATATCGAACATCAATTTCTCATCTGCCACGTCCACGGGCGGTTTCTCATGACGGGTCAGGCGGATCACCGCAGACCCCACCTTTGGCCTCGGCATAAAACAGTTCGGGGGAACATTCGCTACGATATACGGCTTTGCATAGAACTGAACAGCCAGAGACAGCGCCCCATAATTCTTATTCCCCGGGCCTGTCTGCATCCGCTGGGCCACCTCTTTTTGCACCATGACCGTAATACTTTCCACCGGAACATGGCTTTCAAACAATCCCATAATGATCGGAGTGGTAATATAATAAGGAAGATTCGCGACTACCTTGATCGGCCGGCCGCCGTTTTCCCGTTCTGCCAGTTCTCGGATATCCACTTTCAAAACATCCTCGTTGATGATCCTCACATTCTCATATCCACTTAATGTTTCAGAAAGAATTGGAATCAAATTTCTGTCGATCTCTACAGCGATCACCTTTCCCGCTGATTCCGCCAGATACTGGGTCATCGTGCCGATTCCCGGCCCAATCTCCAGAACCATATCCTCTTTTGTGATTTCTGCCGCCTGGATGATCTTGTCCAGCACATGGGTATCAATCAAGAAATTCTGCCCGAACTTTTTCTGAAATGTGAAATGATATTTCTGTAGAATATCGATCGTATTCTGCGGATTCCCCAGTTTTTCCCTGCTCATAGATGCTCCCTAGACTACCATATTGTAAAGTACATTATACAATAATATAAATCTTTAAGAAATAGCAAAAAAATGAAAAATTATTAAGATTATATGAACCAGGACGTAGTAAACTTTAAAAAGGCTACGTCCCAAATTGACTTTTACCCTGTACCCAAATGGAACTTTAACACGACTTTTGCATGCTCTCCAGAGGCTTTTTCCTGAAATGCTTCTGACGCTTTCCAATAAGGAAATTCTGCTGTGATCAATTCTTCCAGTCTCAGCCTGGGAGCCAGTTTTACTGCCGCCGGATAAAGGGTGGTGGATGGCAGCACCGCGTGAATAGAGACATCTTTGTAATAGAGGTTGAATAGATTGACCGGCAGCTCAAAGTTCATCCCATACAAACCAAAGAAGACTACTCTGCCGCCTCTGGCGGCAAGGTGGAAGGCAAGTTTCGCCGAGGCAGGATTGCCGGAAGCTTCGATCACCACATCATATCCTTCACTTTCGCAGTATCCGTTCATTTCTTCCATATATCTGGGGGAGGCAGGATCAAAAGTCCAGGTTGCTCCAAAGTCCCGCGCCATTTTCCTCTTTTTCTGATTAGGATCGGCTATCACAACCTCGCTGACTGGATACAGGCGCAGCAACTTCAGCATCAGCAGTCCCATCGCTCCGCCTCCAAGGATCAGTACCCGCTCGCCGCCTCTGATATCCGCTTTTTTCACACTGCACATTCCCATTGTCAGCGGTTCTATCAGGCATCCGGCTCTAAGCCCCAGGCCGCCAAGCGGGCACAACACCTGTTCCGGGCATACCATCCGTTCCTGCATCCCGCCGTCATAGATCTGCATATTCAGACAATAATCCGGCTTTCCCGCTCTGCACATGGCGCACTGCCCACAAGCCGTATCCAGCCTGACAGCCACCTTGTCTCCAGGCTCCAGTCCGGTTACCTGAGCGCCAGTCTCCAGTACGGTGCCGGATACTTCATGTCCCACTCGGAAATCTGATCCGGGCGATGCCTGCCCCCGATAGACCATCAGATCATACCCGCAGATCGAGGCATAATCTACCTGTATCTTTACATCCGTTTCTCGACGAAGTATAGGTTCCGGTATCTCCTTAAGCCAGACGCTTCCATTATCCAGCAATACCTTTTTCATCCTGCATCCTCCTCCTTCGCCTTCATTCTTGCCTGATATTCCCGCGGGGATACCCCCATAATGTTCTTAAAAAGCCTGCTGAAATATTTACTGTCCTCAAATCCTGCTTTTTCCGCCACCTGACTGATCTTCCCTGGCTTTTGCAATAATCTGGCCGCATATTCCATCCGCAGGTGATTGCTGTAGTTGATGTAGGTAGTTCCCAATTCCTTCTGGAATAAATGACTCAGATAAGAGGGACTTACATGGATCCTCCGGGCCGCCTCCGCAAGTCCGATATTTTGTTCCATATTTTGACGCAGAAGAGCGATGGCCTGATTCACATGGGAATTTGAGGTCTCCATCTTTTCTCCCGGCAACTTCTGGAATAAGGAGGCAAGATATTCCGTCATGCTCTGAAAAGCTGTTTCAAATCCTGGATATTCCCGGTTATTCATATTAAAAAAACCTTCCTCCGGATACAGCCGGTATTTTCGGGCCTGAGAAAAATAAAAATAACTAAGCTGTCCCCAGACATATTCATAGGAATTGAAAGACAATGTCTCCCAGGTCATATGAGAGATTCTTCCCAGGGCCCCGGCCAGCATAGGATAATCCCGCTGTTCAAAGGAAGTATCCAGCCGCTCCATTTGGTGGTACAGCTCATCCAGATCCAAACTCACAGAAGTTTCCGCAAGCCAGCTGCTGGTCACGATCCGATCGCTTCCACTGAAAAAATGATACTTCAAAGTTCCATCCACTTCCCGATACAGCGCCGACAGATTACCCAGATCATTTTCTATCCCGCTGGCAGAAAACCGTAAATGCGGAACCATAAAGGTCCGCTCCCATTCCCGGATTTCTTTTTGAAATAGTTCCAGCTTTTCTTTCTGATTCTCCCGGTTTACATTAAAAAGAAAGCATAACTTCTTTTCACTGGCGATCAGGACCAGCCCGGCCAGCCGCTCCATGATCTCTTCCAGCCCTTGATACATTTTCCCCAGAGAAACAGGGTTTTGGTTGTAAAACGTCCATTTAGGCTCCGTCTGATTTTCTCCGATCAGAAGCAGGAAGCTTCCGGGCTTAAAACTGGAATCCAGCCGGAAGATCTGTGTTCCTTCCACGGTTCCGCCCAGCACCCCGGCCAAAAGATTACTCTCATGGAGCCATCGCATATAGGCTTTCTGCCACCTATTTTCATCTGTAAGCGTTTCCTTTTGCTTTTCCTGGTCATCGTAATCCCGCGCCGCCTGGTCCAGAGCTGCCTTCAGTTCTTCCGGCGAGAGCGTCTCCCAGTCCAGAATCGCGCTGACCCTCTTTTGATTCTCTTCCGACAGCGTACTTCCGCGATCTTGAGATTTTAGCAGGATATATCGGATATTTGGCTTGTAACGCTGGGTGTCCCGGATAAACCAATTTTCATTGTAAAAATTCAGCCCTTCTTGTATGAGCACGATCTGCGCCGGCAGGCTCTCGATCATAGAAGCTGCCAAAACCGCATTGGTCGTATGCAGTACCAGAGAATAGTCTTCTTTCCACTGGCCTATATACTGTTTTAAGATTCCCTGCAATTCCAGATTGTCTACAATGAAAATCACCGAGTAACTCATTCGGACACCTCCTATGCCCTCTTTATAGAAAAATCCTATTTAAACTTTTTTCTTTTACCAGATAAAAATACCAAATTTTTGAAACATTTTCAAGAAGGTGTATTATTTTGTTCAAAAAAACAAAATATTTCTCCTATTTTCCCATCTTTTGTTAAATATTTTTCGGGATAGCAGAATAATCCCCCTTGTCAAAAAATCTATCCATTGAATCTGACAACTTCCGGTTTTATCATAAAAGCACTTAAATCAACGGAACGAAAGGAGATATTATTTATGAAAGCTTTAGCGAAAATCTGCGACGGAAAAGTGGATCTTGTGGACCTTCCAGAACCAATGATACGGCCAAACGCCGTTAAGGTGAAGGTGGACTACTGCGCCCTGTGCGCCACCGATATCCACATTGTCACTCAAGACTTATATCATTTCTCCAAAGATCTTCTGCCAATGGGACTTGGGCATGAAGGTTCCGGAACCATCGTAGAGCTCAGCGATGAGGCGGCGGAAATGGGCTATAAGATCGGCGATAAGGTGGCTGTGGCAAGTCTTGGACACTGCGGCGTCTGCGATGAGTGCAAGCGCGCCCATGACGTGTTCTGCGAACATTCTACTTCCGCCATGCCGATGGCGACCGAGTACGCCGTGGTGAACCTGGATATGATCTTCAAGATTCCAGAAAACGCCGATCCGCTTCACTACTGCATCGCTGAGCCTTGCGCCTCCGCTATGCAGGGCATTGATATCGCTGATATTCAGATTGGAGACTCCGTTTTGATCTCCGGCGTAGGCGGCATCGGCGCGATCCTGCTGGATATGCTGACCAAAAGAGGCGCCACCAAACTGACCGCCAGTGATCCCCTCCCGCAGAAACGCCAGCGGGCGCTGGATATGGGCGCTCAGTATGTGATCGATCCCTCCAGTGAAGATATTGTAGAAAAGGGATTAGAAATCACAGGAGGACGGGGCTATGATGTGATCATCGAAGCTTCCGGAGTGCCGGCAGCCGCTCCGCCGCTGCTCAATCTGATCGCTAAAAAAGGAAAAGTCGTTTATTTCGCCGTATTTCCCATGGATTATGAGCTGCCTGTAAATCTTTACGAAATGTACATGAAAGAGGCAAGCCTTCATACGGTCTATACCAGCATTTACAATTACCCAAGAGTCATCGACCTGCTGCCCCAAATGCAGTTAGATAAGATCATAGGCCCTATCATGCCCCTTTCAGATGCGGTAAATGCTTTTGAATTATATAAGAAGTCAGAATATCCAAAGATTGTTATTAAATGTAATAAAGACGCGTAAGGAGGCGGAATTATGGCTGAACAGGCAACGATCAAACATTTAGAAAAGGCTTCTCTGGAAACGAAGCTCAACCTTTTAAGATTATGTCATCAGACGGTCATCCATATCGGAGGCGATATGTCCTGCTGTGATATTATGACCGCCATCTGGCAGTACGCCATCCATTATGATCCCGCCAACCCACATTGGGAGGACAGAGACCGATTTGTATTGAGCAAAGGGCACGCGGCCGCTGTCACTTCTTTCAGTCAGGCGGCCATCGGCTGCTATGATGTGGAAGATATCTACAAAGAGTACGCCACGGATTTTGGCCGGTTTGGAATGCACTCCTGCAATCTCAGGAACCCCTATGTAGATGTTTCCACCGGTTCTCTTGGCCACGGATTCCCGGTGGCGGCTGGAATCGCCACCGCCCTGAAATCCAAAGGAAGCAAGAGCCGGGTATATACCGTTGTGGGTGACGGCGAATGTGACGAGGGAAGTATCTGGGAAGCCGCCATGTCCAGTGTAAAATACAAACTTGGCAATCTGGTCGTATTCGTAGACCGGAATTACATGTCTTTCGACGGCCCTACGGAAGAATATATGCCTTTAAACGATATGGCCAGCCGCTGGCGCGCCTTTAACTGGAACGTGGTCGAGGTGGCCGATGGAAACGATATGGAACAGCTGATCGACGTCATAGACGCCCTTCCGTCGGCAGACAGCGATGTTCCTACCGTTGTTGTCTGCAACACGGTGAAAGGACACGGCATCAGTTTTATGGAAAACAACGCCAAATGGCACGCAGGCATGGTCAATGATGAAAACTACGAGAAGGCCGTAGCTGAAGTAAAAGCGGCATACGAAGCGAAATGGGGGAATGAATAATGGCTGGAATGACAATCAATATCGGTGATATTTTTAGTCTGCGGGATGCTGTAGGCGCATGCCTGGAATCCCTGGGCGAACGCTACCCGGAAATGATCATCTGCAGCGCGGATGTAGACGTATCTTCCAGAGTCAGCGGATTTAAAAAACGTTTTCCTGAACGTTCCTATAATGTGGGTATCGCGGAGCAAAATCTGATGAGTTTCTGCGCCGGAATGGCCACAGAAGGTTATATTCCTTTTGCGTTTTCTTTTGCTCCCTTTGCCTCCATGCGGGCCGCTGAGCAAGTCCGTACTGATATCTGCTACAACAATCTGCCCGTGCGCATCGTAGCCAATTATGCCGGATACTCCGGGGCGGAAAGCGGCGGTACCCATTGTGCTTTAGAGGACTGCGCCATCATGTCCAGCTTCGCCAACATGACCGTGATCGAACCTGGGGATCCCTTCCAGATCGCAAAGGTCCTGGAGGCTGCTATTACCTGGCCGGGCCCAGTATACATCCGCATGGGCAAGGAAGCCACTTCTTCCCTCTACCCGGAAGACCAAAAATATGAGATCGGAAAAGCTCTGGTTCCCCGTCCCGGAAATGACGGCGTATTCATTGCTTCTGGCATTGTCGTCCATCATGCTATGAAAGCCGCTGAGATGGTAAAAGAGGAAACAGGCGCGGAAATCCGTGTAGTGGATATGCATACCATTAAGCCTTTGGACAAAGAAGCCGTGCTGGATGCCGCCAAAACCGGACGTATTGTATGCGCACAGGATCACAACAAGATCGGCGGCCTGGGCTGGGCCGTTGGAAATGCTCTGGCGGAAGCCGGCATTTCCTGCAAATTTAAAATTCTGGGCTGTCCAGATGAGTTTGTACCCCTGGCCACGCCGGATTTCTTATATCATCTGAACGAATATGACGAAGAAGGGCTGGCGAAAAATATGAAAGCCATGCTGTAAATGAAAGAATGAGAGGAGGATTCCCGCATGTCAAAAGTATACAACGTAGACGAGGCAAATATTAAATTGACGCCTCTCCAAAAATGCGGCTATGCGATCGGAGACTTTGGAAATAATTTCAGCTGGTCATTTATTTCAGCTTTTTTAATGTATTTCTGGACAGACAGCCTTGGAATCGCCGCCGGTACCGCTGGTATCATCATAGGCGCTTCCAGGATCTGGGACGCGATCAATGACCCGATCGTCGGCCGCTGGTCTGACCATACCAAAAGTAAGTGGGGGCGTTACCGTCCTTGGATACTCTTTGCCTCTCTGCCCCTGGCAGTGCTGAATATCCTTTGCTTCACGGATTTCGGGATAGAGAGCGCAGTCGGTAAAATTGCCTACGCGACTGCTACCTTTTTCATTCTGGTATTCGTATATACTTGTGTAAATGTTCCTTATTCCGCCATGGAGGCCGCCGTAACACTGGATGCGAGAGAGCGCGGAAGTCTAGCTACATATCGGCTATTCTTCGCTTATACAGCTTCCGCTATCATTTCCTATGGAACTCAGCGCTTTGTCATTTTATTTGGCGGCGGGGACGACTCTAAAGGTTATTTTATGACGGCTGTCATGTTCTCAGTGATCATGGTCGTATGTCATATGATCTGCTTTAAAAATACAAAAGAAGTTGTCAACACGCCCCACGAAGATGTATCCTATAGAGAAAGCTTCAAGTGTTTGAAAGGGAATTGGCCGGTCATTATTCTTTCCGCCGGTTTCTTGATCTACGGTTTATTCTACTATGGAAGAAGCTCTGTTGCCCTGTACTATTTTACTTATAACGCGGACAATGCTCTGGCGTACAGCACCTACTCGCTGATCAATCTGGTCTCCTCTATGGTGGGAATACTGATCTTAGGTTCGATCACGTCTAAATTAAAAAACAAGGCGATTGTTCCTATGGTAGGTTTCCTGGTATCCGGAATCCTGACCTTTGTGATCTATTTCATAGATCCTACAACGACTGGCGGTATGATGGTCGTTTATCTTACCACCGCTGTGGTTGGTCTGTTTATGGGAGCTTCTACCACCATGATCTATGGAATGGTGCCGGATACCACGGAATATACCCAGCTTTACTATGGCGTCCGGGCCTCCGGGTTTATTTCAGCGATCGTAAACTTTTTTATGAAGGTTGGCATGGCTGTCGGCGTCACCGGCGCGGGATCAGTTCTGTCTGCCATGGGCTATATCGCCGGAATTGAACAGTCAGCAAGTGTACTAAACGGGATCAATCTTATTTTCACTGTCATTCCAGGAATCTTGTCGATTGTAACCGCTGTTATGCTGAAGTTCTATCCGATCGACCACGCCACATATGAAGATATCCTGGAAAAACTAAAAGCTCAAGAAGAATAATGACTGATAAGGCTTAGGATACACTTGGCTTGGTGTATCCTGAGCAGGTCCAGATTTTCTTAATTTAGGAGGTAATTTATGCGACAGTTATTCTATACTCCACATGGCCTGGAACTCCAGACAGATGCGCCAGAGCCTCAGATCGCGGAGGACGATGATGTAAAAATTAAAGTGGAATACTGTGGGGTGTGCGGCTCAGACCTTCATTTCCTTCGAAAAGAGATGGATTTCCTGGTGTTGGCTGACACCGACCACTATCCTCTGGGACATGAAGCCGCCGGATATATTACAGAGCTTGGCCCAAAGGCCACTGCGAAAGGACTGAAGGTGGGCGATCCCGTCATCTACTACTTCAATCAGTATTGCGGAAAATGCCATTACTGCCGGAACGGACAGGAGCATCTTTGTACCAATATTAAGAGTAATATGGCGGCCATGGCGGACTATATCGTCACCGGCGAACAGACCGTCTTCAAACTGGATGAAGGCACCGATCTGGCCAAAGCCGTATTTCACGAACCCATCTCCGTATGCCTGCACGGCATCGACCTGGCGAAGATCAAACCGGGACAGAGCGTGATGGTCAGCGGCGGAGGCGGCATCGGTTTGATCCTGCTGCAGCTTGCCAAATTGTCCGGCGCCACAGAACTGACTTTAAGCGAACCCATCGCCTGGAAACGAGAAGTCGCTAAAAAACTAGGCGCAGTACATACCATCGATCCCACCGCAGAAGATGTGGGCGAAGCCGCCCGCCGCTATACAGGCGGCCTTGGATACGATGTGGTGATCGAGGCCTCCGGTTCCACACGGGCGTGTCCCGGCGCTCTGGACGCCGTAGGACGGGGCGGCACTTTGGAATTCTTTGCCGCGTTATATGATGTGAATTACGATTTTCCATTGAATCTGCAGGCGGCATTTTTCAAAGAAGTCACCATCGTGGCCGGCGTCTTCCAGTCTCCGTACGCATTTCCGCGGACCTTGGGATTATTCAAAGTGCTGGATATCGATACACTGATGAGCGATGGCTGCATTTTCGAGGCGGAACAGTATCAGGAGGCATTTGAGGCACAAATGAAAGGGAAGACGATCAAGTCAGTATTGAAGTTTTGATTGTTAAATTTTTAATTGGGGACGTAGCCTTTTTGCAAAAGGCTACGTCCCCAATTACGTTTTGCCCTGTACCAAAATGACTTTTAGGGTGTATCCGCCCGCAATCACAGCCGGTACATTTTCCGGGCGTTTTCTTCTGTCTGCCGTATCACTTCTTCATAGGAAATATCCTTCAGCCGGGCAATCTCCTCAGCCACATAGCGGATATATCTGGAATCATTTCGTTTTCCCCGATAGGGCACGGGAGCCAGATAAGGGCAGTCCGTTTCCAGCAGGATCTTTTCCAGCGGTATGGCTTCTGCCACTTCCTTGATTTTCTTTGCGTTTTTAAATGTGACCACTCCGCCGATTCCAATATAGAAGCCCATTTTTACATACTCCTGCGCCATTTCCCTGGAATAGGAGAAGCAGTGGATCACTCCGGAAAGGCCGCCGGCCTCCTCTTTCATGATCTCCAAGGTATCTGCCGCCGCTTCCCGGCTATGGATCAGGACTGGAAGGTTAAGCTCTTTCGCCAAATCTAACTGACGGATAAACCATTTTTTCTGCTGGTCATGGGATTCCTTATCCCAGTAGTAATCCAGGCCAATTTCTCCCACGGCTACCACTTTTTCCCGCTGAAACAATTGTTTCATCTGAGCAAAAGACACTTCATTCAATGCTCCCACTTCATCGGGGTGAATGCCCACAGCCGCATACATGAACGGATACTCCTGGGCCATGTCCACTACTTTCTGGCAGGAATCATAAGAAGCGCCTACATTTACAATGGTTCCAACACCCTCCGTCGCCATCGACATGAGAAGTTCCTTCCGGTCCGTATCAAATTGTTCGTCATCATAATGCGCATGTGTATCGAAAATCATAGTACCTCCTTGGTTGGGGCCGGGGGATTTTTAAAAATCCCCCGGCCCCAATTAAAAATGCCCTGTCCCTTTTTACACTTTTCCCATATCCTATTACAACAATTCTGCCCTTAACTGCTCCGGTGTCTTCATGGATAACAGTGCCGGCGCAATATCAAATACGGTTTTCGCTCCGCTTTCGCCGGCTTTCGCCAAGCGATAGGCCGCTCTTGCGTAGCAGATCAGCACGCTTGCCGTAAATTCCGGATTAGAATCTAATTTCAAAGAATATTCGATGATATGGTTATTTGCCTCTGTACCTGTTTTTCCACTGCGGATCACAAACCCGCCATGAGGCATTTTGCTATGGTTTTCCTTCAGTTCTTCTTCTGTAATAAATGTTACGGTTGTGTCGTATTCGTCGAAATAGTTTGGCATTGTCTTGATCGCGTTCTCGATTTCCGCCAGATCCGCTCCTTCTTCCGGCACCACATAGCACTCCCGCAGGTGTTTTTCCCGTGTGGTAAGTTCCGGCTCGCTTCCGCTTCTCACCTGGTCTACCGCTTCTTCGATCGGCACCGTGTACTGAATGGCATTTTTCACACCTTTCACACGGCGGATCGCGTCAGAATGTCCCTGGCTGACGCCTTTCCCCCAAAATGTGTAAGTGCTGCCATTCACAAGGATAGACTCCGCGTAAAGCCGGTTCAGAGAAAACATTCCCGGATCCCAGCCGACAGAAATGATTCCCACATTTCCGCCTTCTTTTGCTGCTTTATCTACATTTGCAAAATATTCCGGTATTTTTGCGTGAGTATCAAAACTGTCGATGGTATTAAAATTCTTCACAATCTGCGGTCCCATGACCGGAAGATCCGTAGCAGACCCGCCGCACAGCATCATCACATCGATCTCATCTTTCATTGACAGCATATCATCCATATGCTTTACCTCTGCTCCCGCCGTCTGGATCTTTACAGAAGCCGGATCTCTTCTTGTAAATACCGCCTTCAACTCCATATCCTCATTGCAGGCGATCGCCGTTTCAACACCTTTTCCAATATTTCCATAACCAACAATACCAATTCTGATTTTATCCATTTTTTCTCCTTTCTCTTTCATCGGGGCCGGGGGATTTTTAAAAATCCCCCGGCCCCGATTGAAAATGCCCTGTCCCTTTTTAACAATTTAGCAGATTTCTGCTCCTGCGGGCATTTCTTTTTCCGGGGTTACAAGTGCCAGATTCCCGTCTGCGTCTTCCGCGCACAGCAACATTCCTTCTGACAATACGCCTGCCAGTTTGGCAGGTTTCAGGTTCGTCAGCACCATGACTTTTTTACCTACCATTTCTTCTGGTGTGTAATGAGCTTTGATGCCGGATACGATCTGTTTGATCTGGCTTCCTACTTTTACTTTAGAGCACAGCAGCTTTTTGGATTTTGGCACTGCTTCGCAGGCGATGATCTCTCCCACCTGGAACTGCATTTTTCCAAAGTCCTCAAAGGTTATCTCCGGCTTTGGCTCCAGGTCGATCACCGGGCCCTCTTCTTTGGCTTCTTCCACCGGCGGATGCAGCTCTTCCACTTTTTTCATCACTTCTTCAAGATCCAGTCTGGCGAAAAGGATTTCCGGCTTTTCTGTTACTTTTCCATCTCCAAGCTGGGCCAGGATCTTGTCTGCGGTTTCCGGCATATAAGGCGCCAGAAGTTTCGCCCCTGCTTTGATGCTCTCGATCAGGTTGTAGAGCACGGTCTCCAGCCGGTCTTTCTTTGCCTCATCTTTTGCCAGCGCCCAGGGCATGGTTTCGTCAATATATTTATTGCAGCGTTTAAACAGATTGAAGATCTCCGTCATGGCATCCGCCACCCGAAGCTCGTCCATTTTCCCGTCCACCGCTTCTGGGGTATGGGCTGCTACTGCTTTCAGATCTGCGTCCACATCTTCCGCCACGCCTTTGTCTGCCACAGTGCCGCCAAAATATTTATTTGCCATGGAAACGGTCCGGTTAACCAGATTTCCCAGCGTATTGGCAAGATCAGAGTTCATCCGCTCTACCATCAGCTCCCAGGTAATGACGCCGTCGTTCTCAAATGGCATCTCATGGAGTACGAAATACCGCACTGCGTCCACTCCGAAGAAATCTACCAATTCATCCGCGTACAGCACATTTCCTTTGGATTTGCTCATCTTGCCGTCTCCCTGCAGAAGCCAGGGATGTCCAAAAATCTGTTTGGGCAGCGGAAGATCCAGAGACATCAGGAAAATCGGCCAGTAAATAGTATGGAAACGGATGATGTCCTTGCCGATCAGATGCAGATCCGCCGGCCAGTTCTTCTCAAACAGTTCCGCGTTTTCTCCATCGCAGTTATATCCGATACCGGTAATGTAGTTGGTCAGCGCGTCCAGCCATACATAAACTACATGGCCCGGATCGAAGTCTACCGGTATACCCCATTTAAAGGAAGTTCTGGACACACACAGATCCTGCAGGCCCGGCAGCAGGAAATTGTTCATCATCTCATTTTTCCTGGATACGGGCTGAATGAATTCCGGATGAGTATTGATGTGCTCGATCAGCCGGTCCGCGTATTTACTCATTTTAAAGAAATATGCTTCCTCTCTGGCTGGCTGCACTTCCCGGCCGCAGTCGGGACATTTGCCGTCTACCAACTGAGATTCGGTGAAAAATGACTCGCAGGGAGTACAATACATTCCTTCATAATATCCCTTGTAAATGTCGCCTTTCTCGTACATTTTCTTGAAAATCTTCTGTACCTGGCGCTCATGGTCCTCGTCTGTGGTGCGGATAAATTTATCATAAGACGTATTCATAAGATCCCAGATCTGCTTGATCTCGCCGGCCACATTATCCACGAATTCTTTCGGTGTAACCCCGGCTTCCTGGGCTTTCAGCTCAATCTTCTGGCCATGCTCGTCTGTTCCTGTCTGGAAGAACACATCATACCCCTTGCTCCGTTTGTAACGGGCGATCGCATCCGCCAGCACGATCTCATAGGTGTTCCCGATATGGGGCTTGCCTGATGTATAAGCGATGGCTGTTGTAATATAATACTTTGGTTTTTCCATTTTGCAGCTCTCCTCCTTTGATCCAAATAAATTATGCCTAAAAAAGAAAAAACTCCGATTTTTCAAATGATTTGAAAAATCAGAGAAGACGGAATTTCCCGTGTTACCACTTCTTTTCATCTGGGCCTCACGGCACAGACCTTAGCGGGTGAATTTCACCCTGCCGCTATAAAGGGCGGACCCTTCGCAGCCTTGCAGACAGATTCCTCCGTGATTTTCTGCCACTCTCCGGATTATTTAAAATCTGCCATGTTCGGTGCGCCGCTTGGGAGCCATCTTCCGCCAGTCTCCATTCATCCCTCTCAGCAGCAGGCCTTTTGGCCTTCCAGGACTTCTCTGTAGAATATAAAAAGGCGTACTCTTTCCGTCATTGCATTTGCATATTTATTCGTGTTAAAAATCGTAGCATACCAAAGCCTGGCATGTCAAGGAAAAGTAGAGGATTCCTCCGCCTTCTGGCAGAACGGTTACTCATTTCCGCTCTTCCTTCTGCATATAAATAGAAAAAACGTCAGGAATCTCTATGTTCAAATCGTTAAAAAAACATTCCCGGCTCTTGGGGGTCATCCTGCTTGCCCTTTTTCTTTCTATTGCCGGCCTGCTTTTATTCCTGGGGCAGGATGCCAACCGGAGGTTTGAGGCCTACACGGAAGCTCTCTTCCGCCAGGAGGTGGCAAGCAATACGATTTCCCTCCACTATACGCTCCGGGATCCTTCTGCTTATGGCATCCAAGACACACCCATTTCTCTTGGAACCTGCAGCACAGACACGGAAGAAATCAGCGCCGCCGCTGAAAATGCCCTGGCCCTGCTCCATAGGCATAACCGCGAGAAACTATCGGAAGAAAACCGGCTGACCTATGACGTCCTGGAAAGTTATCTGGAACATTCTCTCCGGGAGTCTGCCTATGGACTGTATGAAGAACCTCTGGCTCCTCTAACGGGAACCCAGGCCCAGCTTCCTGTGCTGCTGTCAGAATATCAATTCTACGACACCACCGACGTAGATATCTATCTGCGGCTATTAACCCAGATGCCGGAATATTTCCAGTCGATTCTGGAATTTGAAACAGCCCGTTCTGAGCAGGGGCTTTTTATGTCTGCCTCCAGCGCGGATGACATTGTCACAGAATGTCAGGCGTTCATAGATTTGGGAAAAGACAACTATCTCTATTCCTCCTTCGAGGAACGATTAGAGCCGTTAGGTCTGACCGATGACCAGAAAAAAGCCTATTGTGACAAAAATGCAGAAATTATTGAAAGTTCTGTTTTCCCTGCTTATCAGACATTAAAAAAAGGCATTGCCGGCCTGCGCGGCGCCGGCAAAAATAGCTGCGGCCTGTGCCATTTTCCAGAAGGGGAAACGTATTATGAAGCTCTGGCCGCCTCTGAAACCGGTTCTGACCGGACGATCCCTGAACTTCAGGAACTGACCCAGCAGCAGATCGCCCAGGATCTGACGGACATCCAGGAGGCCCTTTCATCCCTTTCCGTGACGGAAGAGGGCGGCGTTTCTTCTGATTTATTCAAGACCCAGGGAAGCACCCTGTCCGACACCAATCCCAGTTCCATTCTCACTTTCCTGGAACAAAAGCTGGAGGGGGAGTTTCCTGATCCGCCCAAGGTAAACACTCAGGTCAAATACGTTCAGGAGTCTATGGAAGAATATTTAAGTCCGGCTTTCTATATGATTCCGGCGATCGATAACACTCAAGATAACGTGATTTATATTAACGCCGGGCATCTGCCTGACGATCTGTCTCTATTCACTACTCTGGCTCATGAGGGCTATCCAGGCCATTTGTATCAAACCGTCTATTTTGCCAGCCAGGATCCCGATCCTATCCGGAACCTGATAAATTTCGGCGGTTACACAGAAGGATGGGCTACCTATACAGAAATGATGAGTTACTATTATGCGCCTTTAGATCACAGCCAGGCGGTCCTTATGCAGAAAAACGCTTCCATTTTGCTGGGGCTTTACGCCCTGGCCGATATGGGGATCCACTACGATGGATGGAGTCTTCTGGATACCGTATCCTTCTTCCACAGTTATGGAATCACCGAAACCGATGTGATCGAGGATATCTATGAACTGCTCGTAGGCGATCCTGCCAATTATCTAAAATATTACATCGGATACGTAGAGTTCCTGGAGCTGAAAAAAGAAGCCATTCAAGAATGGGGCGATGACTTCAGCCAGAAACGGTTCCATAAAGCCGTGTTAGAAGTCGGGCCAGCACCCTTTGACGTGCTGCGGACATACGTGTTGGGGCCGGGGGATTTTTAAAAATCCCCCGGCCCCAATTAAAAATGCCCTGTCCCTTTTTGACTAAATCAGGAAGCTTTCCTGCTCGATTCCCTTCCCAGTGTCAAGAATCCGCCGTGCCAGACCAGACAGTTCTCCTGCCTCCAATTTTTCCAGCTTTTTCAGAGATTCTTTGGTCAAAGGCTCTGCGTATTCCTGATACTGGTTGAAGGTTTTCACATCCATCATGTATGGTTTCAGTTCTGGAAAGATTCTGTTTTTCATATACTGATAAATCCGTATCCCGCCGTAATCCAGATCTCCCGTGTGATAATAGGCGACCTCTTCTGTCCCCAGAACGTCCCTCAGTGCTTGCAGAAAATCTCTCTCCTTTGGCGAAAAATAACCATGGCTGAAGAAATATAAAGTATCTTCTTCGTAAGGCATTGACACAAAATTGGCTTTATTTTCTATGGTCATTACTCTTCTGATCGGCGCTTGTTCCGGCAGAATCCGGCTGTGTTTTAATGTTGCGCTGTTTAGCACCGTACCGTATCTAAATTTTGACAGGTCCAGTTCCTCTTCTTTTTCTTCTCCGCCAATGACAAGTTTAAGAGGCCCTTTCACTGCCAGCTCCTGAGCATATTCCTCGATCAGGAGCTGCGCCAGCACAGTTTTATCATCCATTCCCTCTTCAATTTCATCACAATATTTTCTGGCTGTAGACAATACGTGGGCCTGGGCTTCTTTTTCAAATTGTTTGGAATGATTCAAAAAACGTTTACTGAAGATCCGCTTGTAAATAGGTTCCTCCAAGACGTCAATCCCGCGGAAACATTTCAGATAAAGGTCCAATTTCTCCATTTCTCTTGGAAAATCGCCCCGCTCCAGCCTGGACAAAAGATACGTATAATAATCTCTGATCCAAGGTTTGGCAAACCCCTTCTCTATTTCTACAGTTATCTTCTGTATTCCGGCGTTTACCCGGTCCTGCTTTGTGCAGATCTTTTCCCCGCACATTTTCTCCAGCATTTGATAAAATTCCGGCAGACTTTCCAGCCGGAACGCGATCCTCTCCGCATCACTTCCCCGGATGATCCATTTTACATCGGTGATAAGCCCAGCCGCTTCCAATTCCTTGACTTCGTTGATCAGCTCTGTTTTTCCGCACTGGTCGTAATCCGACTGCTGGATCTTTATCGTTCGCCCTCCGCTGGCTCCTTCCCGCCAGTCATTTGCACTGTTTTCACATTTTTGAATGATCTTTTTTATCAAATACATCTCAAAAAATCCTCCATTTGGGACAGGGCTTTTTCAATTTGGGCCGGGGGATTTTTAAAAATCCCCCGGCCCCAACTCTTCGAATTCCTGAATCGAGATATGCCGTTTATCGGGATTTGCGTACACGAAGGTCTTATCTACATTCTCCAGATAGTTCTGGATCTTATCGTTGGTAGCGCTAATGATCGCCTGGAACCCCAGCCCCCGGATCAAGGATATACAGCTTGCCACTTTTTCTCCATCCATTTTGGAGAAGGCTTCATCCAGTACCACCAGCCGGATCGTTGGCTTCCGGTGTACTTTGGGCGACAAGTTGATCCGGTAGATCTGGGCGAAGCTTGCCAGCAGCGCCACGTACAGTGGATTCTGTCCCTCTCCCCCGGAGTTTTTCTTGATCATCTTCCCAAGTCCTATGGTCATATCTTTCTCACCCTGGATGATCTGCTGCATGTCAAAGGAAAGATAGGTCCGGTAGTCCGCGTATTTCTCCATATTCCGCTTTGCCTCTTCCATCTCTTCTTTCGACGCGTTTTCCGGCGGAATAAAAATCTGGATCAATTCGTTCATCATCTCGCCGTACTGCCCTTCATGTTCCATCGTAAACAGATTCATCTGGTGGTCCATCCGGTTCCCCAGCTCGGAAGGCTGGATCTGCAGGGCGTCATCCATGAACATTTTATAATACCTTCCGTCCGCCCCTTTATTTCTGCCGATCACAAACTGATACCGGTCTTTTCCAAAATCCAGCCGGCTTAGTATCCGGTTCAGTTCGTCTTTTCGCTGCAATGCCTCCCGGATGGCGCTGCGGATCTTGAAAATAAAATCGTCTTTGAAATGCTCTACCGCGGAACGGGCCTGCTCTTTGGCCGCCTCCCGGTATTCTTCCAGCTCCCCGCAGCTAAGATCTTCCAGCAGTTTATCGTAAGGCCCATTCTCCCGGATCGTGGTGGAAAACGTCCGGTTTGGATAACTGCGGATGTAGTTTCCACGCTCTTCCACCAACTGCCGGTAGGATTCCTCCTCCTTTTGCCGCAAACCTTCCAGCTCCGCCTGCTTCTGCTTCTTCAGGTATTCGTAATTCCTGGATTTCCGTGAGTTCAGATATTCCTGGAACTCTCCCTCCCACGTCTGTTCTCCATCTTCTTCCAGTTCTTTTTCTTTCCCGGCAAGCTGTTCCTCTGCCTCCAGGATCTCTTCCCTGAAATGTTTGATCGCTCCCCGGCTGCTCCAAATACTTTCTTGAAGTCTCTCTCCCAGTCCTTTCTTTTCTTCCTGCTGCCGCAATAGCTCCTTTTTGCGCTCTTCCCATTGATTGACGGAAACTTCCCTTAACTCTTCCATCTCCTGGATCAGCTTTTCTTTCCGTTTCCGTTTGCCGGACAGTTCTTTGCAGTCCGCCATCCAGCCCAGATAATCCTCCGCCGGCTGGGTCAGGCCCTCCAGTTCCATCAGCCGCCGCACTTCTTCCAGCAGCTCCTGGATGGGAAGCCTTTCCTCCTGCAGTTTTTCCCGCCGCTTTTCAAGCCGCCGGATCCGCTGGCGCATACTGGTCTCGCCAATATAAGCCCTGCTGGTATAATTCTCCGGGTTCATGTGCTGCAGACGGAATCCTGAATACAGCATACAATCCGGCGTCACGCCGATCTTCTGCTGCCGCAGTTCGCTGATGGTCTCACACTTGATCACATTTCCAAGCAGGAAATCTATATAGGCCCGCACGTAAGGCTCCCTGGCCTTCACTTCTTCGGCCAGCGCCCCTTCCCGGACTGTGTATTCCCCCTCTAAGACTTTCTCCGTATCCAGCACTGCCGCCCGGCAGAATTTCTTCCGATCCATATCCTGGTAAATGTCCATGGCCATCTTCGCATAGGCTGGTTCCACCACCAGCAGCAGTTTGTTATTGCCAAGATACCCTTCCACCGCGTTGTGCCACCGCTCGTCCCGGATATCCAGAAGGTCCGCCAGGATCTGCACATTCACAAATCTGCCGCAGTTCTCGTGGAGCCGGCGGCGCAGTTCATATCTGGCTTCTTCCAGCTCTCTGGGATATGCCTTGCTTCCCTTCTTAAGTTCCTCTAATTCTTCTTTTGTCTCTTTTTCTTCCCGCTTGATCCTTCGAAGGTCTCCGGCCGCTTCCTGACGCTGCTCCTCTAATTCCCTGCGGATCTCCTGAAGGCTTTCCTGGAGCCGTACAAGTTCCTCCGGAGAAATATTTCCCTGGACGAACTTCTTGATATCCCACAAGGTCTGGTTGGAAGGACTGTCTGTTTCCTTCCATGCCTCCAGCCGCCGGGCCGTCTGGTCCCACCGCCCTTTGCTGGTCTCCAGCCGCTGGATGGTCTCGTTCAATGCGGCAAGCTCCGTCTCCATCCGGGAATAACCGCTGTCCGCGATCTTCACCAGGATTTCCTCATACTCTTTCTGCAGCTCCTGCTGTTCCTGGGCAAGCTGTTCTAACTGCCTCTCCTGCTCTTTGGCTCCTTCTTCCCGGTTCTTCATTTTGTCCCTGCACTCTTGGATCTTCTCCGTCAACTGCAGGATTTCCAAACGGGTCACCTGATAAGCGCCGGACCTGGCCTCTCTTCCCATGGCTTCGTAGGCGTCATAAATTTCCCTGATTTTCCGCAGCTTCTCCACTTCTGCCAGGGTTTCCTCGATCCGGGCGCGCATCCTGCCGTACTGCATGACGCTTTCCTGCAGATCTTCAATGTGGATGTCCTGCTCCATGCAAATATATTCCTTGACGAATTCTTCCAGTTTAATGTTCATCCGGAAGGGAATGGCCCGCTTAAAAAGCCGGGGGAATTTCTCCATGTCCAGTCCGCCCAGATAAACGTCATAAAGCTGGCGGCGGAACCGCTCATTGCTGGGGCCGCAGTAATATCGCTCCGGCGGCAGCATCCGCTGGAAATATTCTTTTAATTCCGCCGTACTTAAAACCCGCTTTTCTCCCCGGTAATGGTTGTCCAAAATCCCGCCGGCATGCCAGAAGAAAAGCCGGCTCACCTCATTGGTCGCCGTCTCCACATCAAAGACCACGCCCACACATTCTTTCTCTCCGGTACCGCTGTGGGTGAATTCCAGCACAATGGTACTGGAGAAATTCTGATTCCGCAGATACTGGGATTCATTGTTGTCGCTGATATTGACCATGCCCCGCAGATATTCGATCAATGTCCGGTCAGAATCATCGGCGGCCGCCTTATTAAAGAATCCCCGCCCGTCAGTATTGGCATACAGCACGATCTGAAGGGCATCGATCACCGTGGATTTCCCGCTTCCTGAATGTCCGGTGAAGAAATTCACCCCTTCGCTGAAAGACAGAACCTTCCGGTTAATATAATGCCAGTTATTCAGGCAGATCTTCGATAGTATTTTGAATGGCTGTTTCGTCTCCACTTTGTTCCTCCTCGTTAAATGTATCCAAAAGCTGCCGGATGTCGTCTCCCTGCAGGACCGCGTGGATGCAGGGATAGATGACCAGCCTGGTATGCTCGTTCAATTCTTCCAGCACGTCCAGCGGCTCAATGATCTGGTATTTCTTCAGAAGCGCGATGGTCCGCCGCATCTCTGTAGGCGAGGGCAGGCTTTTCAGCACGCCGAAACTGCCTGCTTTGCCATTGACCGCTCCCAGCGTGGTGACCACATGGCTGCTGGAAGAGGCGGCGGCCATCTGTTCGTCATATAAGATCTTCATCACCAGAAGATAGATGGTCGTAAGCCTGGGCAGCTTCTCTCCCCAGAGCTGTTCTCCCTGGATGTAGAAAATCCCCATATGTACGTTTTCTCTCAGCTCGATCCCCGCCACGGCAAAGTACATCCTCAGAAACTCCAAATGTTTCGCGCAGGTCCGGTATTCTCTGGTATACTGCATCCGCCCGGCCCTGCGGTCAAATTTCCGTTCCAAAAGAAAAGTCTGGCGGTAAAGTGTCTGGATCACCTCCGTGATCTCTTCTTGTTCTTCCTGGGTCCGTTCTTCAAAATATTCTATCATAACCGTTTCCTCACAAATTTCAGCGCCGGATACCGGTAAGGTCCCTGCTGGATCATCTCCGGTTCCTCTTCCAGTATCATATACCGGCTGTCTCTTCTGGTACTGTAATCGTAGGCCAGGATCAACTTCTCGAAGCTTTCTTCATCGGAAATATCCACCTTGGCCGCATCCATGATCTCATCTGTCATATGTTCCTCGATAAACGCCTCGATCTGCTCTGTGCTGTATCGGGTATGGATCCGGTTCAGCCGCAGGATCGCCTCCTTGGAAAGGTCTTGTTCTTCTTCCTCCAAAGCCATCTGGCTGATAAAGTCCTTTCTGGGCTTCCGCCGTTTATAGAGAGACCTCTCAGATAGGATTTCCAGCAGAGACAGGTTGATCTTCTCCGAGGTCTTCTTGAGCAAAGCTTCTCCCCTGCCGCCTTGAGACATCTGATTTAAAAGCTGGACAACCAGCCCTCTGGTGTCTGACTCCTGGCTCAGCAGATAATTCAGCCGGGTGACCGTAGCCCGCACATACTTGGTGTGCTCCCGGTCCATGTTGGAGATCCTATGCTCAATGTCGTCAAACCCTCTCTCGATCTGGTCGAGAAGATCCAGCACATCTTCCTCCACATCCCCCATCATCCGGGAACGTTCCCGGACCAGCTCGATCCATTCCTCATCTTCCCGCATCTCCCGCAGACATTTTTTAATGTCCATCTTATAAATATAGAAGTTATCCGAGGTTTTCAAAATGTGGTACTTCTTGCGCACGATCTCTTCGACATAACCGTTCAGGTGTTCTTTTAACAGATCTCCGTAGAACTCCTGGTCCAGAAGCCGGCCAAAAAAGCGGTCCATATTGTGGAGCATATCCTGCAGCGCTTTATTGAGCCTTCTGGTATTGACAAGCGCCGTGCGCAGCATGCTTAAGTTCACTCTGGAATCGTTCCGGAAGGAAAACAACGTGCCGTAGACATTCTGGATATAAACTTCAGTTTCCTCCATCCCCTCCGAACTCAGCCGTTCAAAGGCGTTGATAAAAACCGCCGAGTAATCCGGGATCACAATGTTGGTCACCAGGGTGTGATAATCCTCGATCCGCTTTAACCAGCCGGTCTTCAGCAGCCAGTTTAAAATCCGGGATGCCGGCGTTTCCAGCATATCGAAATCGGTTTCTGTCTCCTCCCACTTCAGTTCGAACTGTTTCCTGACGTTCCGGTCGCTCAGTACCTGGATACAGGTTTCTTTGGTGAGAAAATAATTATTATATTGGTATTCTTCACTGATGCACAAAAGAGCGTCAATGTATGTCTCCCGGTTTATGGAACGAAACAAACTCCAGAATGTATCCGGGATCTCTTGGCGAAGCTGCATGTATGCTGTTCACTCCTATCCTTTTATCTGCGTGTTAAAATCTGTATATTAAAATCCTGCGTATTAATATCTATGTGTGTAAACCAGCTCGGTGATTCCATTATACGTTTGGGCGCGGAGCAATTGCAGCGGAATTTCTGCCGCCTCTCCTTCCAAATCCTCTTGAAACAAACGGATTCCGCCCCCTAAGATCATCGGGATCACCGAAATGTGATATTCGTCGATCAGGTCTGCTTTCACCAGGGGCTGGATAATGTCTGCTCCTCCGCAGATCCAGATATTTTTTCCCGGTTTCTCTTTCAGATCCCGGACCAGTTCCCGGGGCGGCTGATGGGTGAAAATGATCTGGTCTGCGGAAGGTATCTCCCTGTGGGTGACCACATAGCTTGTCAACCCTTCATATACCCATTCCTTTGGCGACAGCTCCGTCACGACTTGATGATAAGTCTTCCAGCCCATGACCACGGTATCAACATTTTTTATGAAAACCGAATAGGTATCCAGGACAGCGCCCTCCGGATCCTGGCCGCCAAGCCAAGACACCCCGCCATTTCGATCTCCAATATAGCCGTCCAGGCTCATAGCGATAAATAAAACAACCTTTCTCATACTGTTCCCTCTCCTGACCGCACCACTATTTTCACCGGTGTACAGGCCCCGTTATTGCACTTGCTTTCCGACACGCTGCATGCGGCAATTCCCAAACGCATATGCATATCCGCCCTCAAGATGATCTGATCTCCCGGCTTGGAAACAGGCGGCTCTACCGAGATCCTTCCGGCGCTGTACAGTTTCGTATGCATGAAGAGATTGACCGGCTGGATGATCGGCCTTGCTTCTCCCAGACTGTGGTTGATATTGTCAAGACAGTTGGGATGGTCCTTTCCATTTTCGTAGAAGAAGTCGTACATTTCCGGACGGCAGCAGGGATGCAGAAGGTCATGCTCCCCCACCTCATCATAGAGGATCTCAAACATTTTCCGGTAGCGGTTCGAGTAAATCCCATCTCCCACCTTCAAACGCAGGGATTCATTGCAGTCAATGGTGACTCCCGTGGACAGAAATTTGTCCAGGCAGTACCTCTATACAGATCCCGCTGCAGACATTTATGATATATTCTGCTTTCATCTACCTTCTCCCTTCCGGCTGTGTGTCTCTGCTCTGTCCATGCATAAATAATTCATCTACGGTGATTCCCAGCTCCTTTGCCAGTTGAAACGCAAGAGTCAGGGTGGGGTCGTATTTATTATTCTCGATGGCGTTCACCGTCTGCCGGACCACTCCGCAGCGTTTTGCCAGTTGTTCCTGAGAGAATCCCAGTTCTTTTCGCTTTTCCCGAATTTTATTTTCCATAGTAGTCCCCATATTGCTTTTTATAATAAAGCAGCATAGCGCCATAAATAATTGCTGCCAGCGTCAACAAATGTCAAATTCTTTTTACATTTCAACTGTAGATTAAAAAAAGAGAAATGTCAAGAACTTTTGACATTTTTCTCGGATCTTTTCCCGGAATCTTTCCTTATTCTCCCAAAATCGCCTTTCTATCCCCTGCAGTCACAGCCCGCCCAGCGCCACGCTGGCTATAAGTCCCCCGGCGGTTGCCAAAAGGGCCCCGGCCAGTGTGTACCTGCTCTTCGTAACTTTTGCCGTCATAAAGTAAACACTCATGGTATAAAAAATGGTCTCTGTGCAGCTCATACTGATGGACGCCACTTTCCCAATATAAGAATCCGTCCCATATTCCTTATAGAGATCCAGCAAAAGGCCGGCAGCTGCCGAGGACGAAAACATTTTTACCACGCTTAAGGGCACCAGCTCTGCCGGAAAGCCCAGAGGCTCCGTCAGACCTCCCGCGATCCTTGCCAGGAAATCCAGGAAGCCGGAAGCCCGCAGGATTCCCACCGCCACCATCAATCCCACCAGTGTGGGGATGAGTTTGATCACTGTGAAAAATCCACTTTTTGCTCCTGTGATGAACGTCTCATAAACTTCCACTTTCATCAAAAGTCCATAGCTGACAATCCCGAAGATCACTAAGGGAACGATCAGGTCGCTGACATACAATAAGATTTTCATTCCGCTCTCCCTTTTCTTTTTCAAAACCATACGATTCTATAAGTCTATAAGATCCTGGTTTTGACCTTGGTATCATTATATGTATGCCGCTTTCCCCTTATATCCCCCTTTTCTTTTATCTCTGTCAGCTTCTGCCGCCCTCTGCCTCACAGCGGATCAAGTATTTTAATTTCTTTTCGTCCGCCGTCTTCTCCTGCTGTCCCCGCCTGCTTTTTTCATATTTTCTCCGTCCCAGTTTTTCCCTGGTTTCCTCCAAGATAGATATCCTCTCCTTTCTGCGTTCTCCTTTCATCCATCCCCTTTTCTCCAGATAATCCAAACGATCCTTTCCATATTGGGTAAGAAACGCTTCTGCCAGCACTTCTTTTCTCACATCTAAAAGTACGCTTTTGGCAGGAATACAATCCAATGCCTGGAAGATTTCATCCGAGCCGTTTCCCGCGATCCGTCCCAGATACTGGAAATCCTTTTTCTTTCTTAAAATCCAGCCCATCATCTTGTCCGCCTCACAAGCAAAGCAGAGCTCCCATAAACGTTTTCTTCCCTCTTCCAATTCTATCGACTTCCTATATTTGTTTAAAATCACTTTCAAAAACAGTTTTTCCATTTTGCTTTCCGGAAAGGGAAAGATTCTTTCAGAAATTTCTTTTTCATATTTTAAAATATGCCGGAACATCTGCTCATCTTTGTACCGCAGTATCTTGCGGTAGACCCTGGTCCGTCTTTCTTCTGCCAGGATTCCTAAGATTCCCCTTTCCAGGAGATGGCAGGACAGCGTCTTCTGCTGGTGATCCAGCAGATATTCCAAAATCTTTGTCCAGTCTTCCTCCTTATCCTTCTTTTTTAAATCTCGCTTCTTTAGTAAAGGGATCTGTTTTCCCAGAAGATCGAGCCTCTTGTTTTCAATCATCTCTTCTATGCTTATCTGATTTTCCTTTGCTTTCATACGGATACCTCTGTAAGTAAATTTTGATATGGTTTGTTGGTTATCAGGTATCTTAATCCTCTTTTTTAAACAGAAGTTAAATTCAAACCATCCTTTTTTGAAATATCTGTGAATTCTGACTTTGAAAACAGTTTCTTCACGATTCCATGTTATACTGTCCCAAAACCAAAGAGCAGTTTTATCGAAGAGCTTCGCTCTTACAGGAGGATTTCTATGTTTCAGATCATCATTACAGACAGCAGCAGACCGCTCCGGCGTCATCTAGAACAATTACTTTCCAAAGCGGGATATCAATGTTATCCTGCCGCTTCCGCAAGAGAAACTTTATGTCTGTTGGAAGAAATTTCCGCGGATCTGATCCTTATGGATATTTCGCTGCCGGATATGAATGGATATGAATTTATAAAGCTCCTTCGAAACTACTCAAGTGAATTGCCGATTCTGGTTCTCTCGGAGAACTGCCTGCTTTCGAATATGAAACGCAGTTTTCTTGCCGGCGCCGACGACTTTATGGGGAAACCTGCGGCAGAAGAAGAACTGGTCCTTCGTATCCATGCCCTTCTCCGCCGCTTTCACAAGATTTCCAAGCCGTGTATCCGTGTAGGCTCTACTTGGCTGGACTCTAAAACCCTGACTGTAGGGAGAGAATCTCAAGTTCAGACACTTCCCCGGAAAGAATTTCAGCTTCTATATAAATTGCTCTCCTGCCCGGAGCAGATATTTACCAGGGGACAGCTTCTGGAAGAAATCTGGGGACCCGCCACCAACTCCATGGAACCTACCGTCAGTGTCCACATCAACCGGCTGCGGAAACGATTTGCGCAGTCCCCGGACTTTCACATCCTGACCGTCAGAGGTTTGGGATATAAAGCAAGTCTCCGTGTCTGAACACACTTTTTCCTTCTTTTTTCCATAAAGTTATCACCCTCTGGACACAATTCTTCTGTATAGTTTGGTCTAACCGTTAAAACCAAAGGAGGTGGATCTGATCATATGATTGAATAAAAAGAAGAGCGGGAACTTTCAAAGATTTGTTGTGAAAGGAGTGTTGTAACATGAAACATAAAATATTTCGCAGACTATTTTTGTTGGCATGTGTGGCAATCCTTGCCACAGGAGCTCTGACCGCGTGTACCAGCGATGATGATTCAGACGGCTCCTCCACCAGTTCGGAGTCGGATTCTGATTCGGACACGTCATCCGATTCCGACTATTCTTCTGATTCTGACAGTGATACATCGTCCGATACAGGTTCCTCTTCCAGTTCGGATACAGCGTCAGATTCAGAGGATTCTACAGATTCCGATACGGCATCTGACTCCAGTACGTCATCAGGATCCAGTTCCTCTTCAGAATCTGACACATCCTCAGAATCTGATACTTCATCTAGTTCGAGTTCTGTTTTGAATTCCAATTAGAAAAGCGGAACAACAGGCCATATGAGAAGAAAAACAGGATGAAATCGCTTTCTCTGTGATTTCATCCTGTTTTTCTTCTCTCGCAGCGTTACCCTTTCTTCATGTCCTTTCATCCTGCCGCAGATAATTAAATCCCGCCTATAGTATTTTCTTTTTCTTAAAGATTAAGATACACGCGATCACAATCACAATACTCAGGACTACTACCCCTGGATATCCGTCTTCCAATCCCGGCATATCTTTGAAATTCATTCCATACCACCCGGTGATCAGCGTCAATGGGAAGAATATGGTAGAAACTACAGTCAGGAACTGCATATTACTGTTCTGCTTAGTGTCAATCTGGGACTGGTGGGCTTCCTTCACTTGCCCCGCGTATTCTAAAAGATGCTCTGTTCTGCTCTTTAACCGGTCCGCCCGATCCGCCAGCGTCCCAAAATATTTCAGCTGTTTCTTTTGGAATAGGCCGTTCTCATTTTCTTCCAATTCTTTACTCAAATCCATAATCTCGTCATAATAACTCCGAAGCGTCAGAAGCTCTCTGCGCAGCGGCATAAGACGGGCCTGAAAATCCTTGATCCTGCCCTGAGCTACATCTTCCTCCATCTCAAACAGTCTCTTCTCGTAAGTAACCAGAAGTTCCTGGTCGCGGCTGATAAATTCCGCAATATAATTATAAATAAACCGTTCCCTTGTCTCACCTTGATGCATCTTCTTCTGCTGGATCCTGCGGATCAGCCGGAGGGAAAAATCTTCATCATCTACGATCACAATATGCCGGTCATTAATAAAAATCGCGATTTTATATCTGCTGCCCAGCACATCCAAAAGCTTTGGAATACAGAAAGTACCTACCAAACAATCCTGCTGGTTTTCAATCTTGCAGAAGCCGATCTTAGATAGCTGCATTTCACCTTCATAGGCAATGTCCAGCTTCTCGAAGACCGCTCCGGCTTGGGCAGAATTAGTCAGAAAAACCGCTGGAAAACGCAATGTTTCCCACTCTTCCATATCCACTGGACATAACTGCTCTCCAAACTGAAAGACCATATTCTCACCTCCGGGTATCATTATAACATAGGGCTTTCAAAAAGGGACAGGGCTTTTTCAATCGGGGCCGGGGGATTTTTAAAAATCCCCCGGCCCCGATTGAAAATCTACGCACAAAGGCCTATACTATTTAAGAATGTTATTTTTACGAAATCTGGTGATAATATGACACATTCCACTATTTCCAAAACGCAGAAAAAGGATTTCAGCCAAGGAAGTGTGGCAGCCAATATTCTCCGGCTTGCTCTTCCAATGACGCTGGCTCAGCTGATCAATGTCCTTTACAATATTGTAGACCGCATTTATATCGGACATCTTCCCAACACCTCCACTCAGGCCTTGACTGGGATAGGGCTTACTCTGCCTGTCATCACGATCATCACTGCCTTTGCCAATCTTTTTGGTATGGGCGGCGCTCCTTTATTTTCTATCGCCAGAGGCGCCCGGGAAACGGAACGGGCAAAATGGATCATGGGAAACTCTTTTTCTCTGCTTTTATTATCCGGTGTGGTTATCGCGGGAGTCTGCTTACTATTCAGGAAACCTCTTTTATATCTTTTTGGCGCCAGCGACATTACTTACCCTTACGCAAATGACTATATTACAATCTACCTGCTCGGAACTTTATTTGTTATGGTCAGCCTAGGTATGAACAATTTTATCAACGCTCAGGGCTTTGGCGTGACCGGAATGCTGACGGTATCTATCGGCGCCATCCTAAATCTGGTGCTGGATCCGCTTTTCATCTTCGTCTTCCACATGGGCGTCCAAGGAGCCGCTATTGCTACTGTCCTTTCTCAATGCATTTCTGCCATTTGGGTGCTTCACTTTCTAACGGGAAATAAGGTGTTAATAAAGTTGTCAAAGAAATATTTTCGTTTACAAAAGGGCCTGATTAAAGAGATAACCTCCCTTGGCCTTTCTGGTTTTGTTATGTCTATCACCAACGGGTCTGTCCAGATCATTTGTAATGCGACTCTTCAGAAATATGGCGGCGACCTGTATGTCGGAATCATGACGGTACTTAACTCTGTACGGGAAATCATTAATATGCCGGTCACTGGGCTAACCAGCGGAGCTCAGCCTATCATGAGTTTTAACTATGGAGCCGGGAAATATAAAAGAGTAAAAACCGCTATCTCATTTACCACCATCGCCTGTATCCTTTTTACACTGGTAATGTGGGCTCTTTTATTTTTCTTCCCTCGCTTCTTCATCCATCTTTTTAACAGCGAACCCGCACTTTTAAGAGAAGGCGTGCCTGCTATGCATTTGTATTTCTTCGGCATTTTCATGATGGCTCTGCAGTTCGCCGGCCAGTCCACCTTCGTAGCCCTTGGCTACTCCCGACAGGCCGTATTCTTTTCCCTCCTTCGCAAAGCTGTGATCGTCATCCCCCTGACCATCTGGCTTCCTACAATAGCAGGTCTTGGAACAAACGGAGTATTTCTGGCCGAGCCAATTTCAAATTTTATCGGTGGAAGCGCCTGCTTTATTACCATGATGTTTACCGTCTGGAAGAAACTTAAAGATTAATTTTGTAAATGATTTAATTTCTTTTTGTCATTTGGGTACAGGGCAAAAGTTAATTGGGGACGTAGCCTTTTTTAATTTTACTACGTCCCCAATCATATACTTTACAAAAACCTCAGGAGTTTCTTATGTTGAATTTTCTCTGGGCCGGCATGATTCTGATCGGTATTCTTTTCGCCGCTTTCACCGGCCGTATCCCGGACATTACCAACGCTGCCATTGACTCTTCTAAGGAAGCCATCACTCTTTGTATTACTATGATGGGGGTTATGTCTTTATGGGTCGGGTTGATGGAAATCGCCAGAAGCGCGGGCGTAATCCAAAGCGCGTCCCGGCGGCTGCACCCTCTTCTGCGCTTTTTATTTCCCAGTCTTCCTCCGGGTCATTCTTCTGAGCCTTATATTCTTACCAATATGATCGCAAATTTTCTTGGGCTTGGCTGGGCCGCGACTCCGGCCGGATTGAAGGCGATGGAGGAATTATCGAAGCTGGAAGACGACCGGCGGCTTATGCGCCTCCCTGGTCCTGTAAGGAAAAAGGGAACTGCCAGCAATGAGATGTGCACCTTCCTGATCATTAATATTTCTTCCCTGCAGTTGATTCCGGTCAATGTGATAGCCTATCGGAGCCAATACGGAAGTGTGGATCCGGCCTCTATTGTAGGCGCCGGAATTCTGGCTACTACAGTGAGCACAGGCGTTGCTGTCATCTTCTGCCGGCTGATGGACCGGAAACGAAAGCGCTGACTTTCGCGGGATCACCCTTTTCCGCCGGATTGCTTTTCTGGAAATGCTACTGCCACTGACAGCCAGCCCGCTTCATAATCCGCCCGAATCTGGCCGCCCATCCGCTCCACCAGTATTTTGGCGATAGAAAGTCCCAGACCGGTGGAGTTTCTCCCTGTCTCTACAGTATAGAACCGGTCAAAAAGCCGTGCGGCAGTTACCGCATTCAATCCGGCGGATGGATTGGAAAATGTGATCCGTCCGCCTGGTTCCATTTCAACACGAAACACCCCTTCCCCGTATTTTATCCCATTGCTGATGATGTTTCCAAATACGCGGCGCAAGGCATCCCGGTCTGCGGTCCGTTCTACCTTTTCTTTTGGGAGCTGGATCCTTGGCGTGATTCCCTCCTCTTGAAAAAGTACATATGCCGCGGCCAAGCTCTCCTCCAGCACTGCCCCTATATCCACTTTTTCTTCCGCCAGTTCTTCTGTTGAGAGAATAATAGAATAGCGAAACATTTCTTCCGTCAGCTTTTTCATCGCTTCTGCCCGGTTATTGATCAGTTCCAGGTATCGTCTGCCTGTCCGCGCAAGTTCTTCTTCTCTTAGCAGACGGACATATCCCAAGATTCCTGTCAAAGGAGTGCGCAGATCATGAGAAATATTTGTAACTGCTTCTTTTAATTCCTGGTCGCCCTGCTGAAATCTGCGGCGCTTTTGATGAAATATGGCAAGTTGACGATTCAGATCCGCCGCAAGGCGGCACATCCTGGAATCACGGCTTGAAATGGCAATCCTCCCATTGGTATCCTCCTGACAGCAATGGGCAAATTGTTCCCGGATTTCTTCCGCCGCCTTACGTATTCCGCAGATTTTTATTCCCAAGACCGCTGATAATACCAACAGCACAAGGCACAAAACACTAAGCCATATTTCCATTGTCCCGCTCCTTCTTTGGCTTTCTCATTTTTAATCGTTTTCTTCTCTCTTCTATTTTAAATCTTTCTTTTCAAACAGCCAGATTCCGACTCCAGTGGCCGCGGCAATTATTCCCAAAGAATACAGCGCCATCGCCGCCGGATGGACTGCCATCTGTCCCGCAAGCTGGAATCCCTGCCCTGTAGGAAGGAAGTCCGCAAGAAACTGCAGCAGTTTCCGTTCCCCTTCTGTGGGATAGACGGGATTTGGCACAGTTTCTATCAAGAATTCTCCATTGATGCTGATTGCCTGTTCCACCATCTCCGGCTGGCTCAAAAGGTTCAAAAGCCCACTGGCCAGCATCAAAAAACCAAAGATCAGTCCCATACTGATTACCGCGGCCGCCGCTTTATTGGCGCAAAGCATGGATAACAGATTGAAAAGCGCCGCGTATACAAGGATGAGCAGAACTGCATCCGCCATCTGCCAAATCAAGGCCGAAGGCTTTGTCTCAAAAAACCCAAACATCGGAATTCCCACTGCGCACACCAGCAAGAGGTAGGCCACATAAAATGCCAGATTCCCAAAGGCACAAGTCAGAAAATTCGCAAAATAAATCTCTTTCCTCCCATGGCCCGCGATCACCTTATTACGGATCGTTCCGTCACTATAGTCGGCTCCTACATACATCGTGACAAACGCGGCGGCCGCGATCCCAATCATGGCGATCAGATTCAGAAAGAAATCATCAATCTGTACATCCAATCCGTAATTGACCATTTCATTATGCTCTGAGAGAAGCATAAAGCCGCCAAACGCCAGACAGACCGCCAAGCAGACCCAGAAAGTCCCGCTCTTCTTAAGGCGCATAAGATTAGCTCCCAACAGCTTACGCATGGCTTTCACCTCCTACCAGATTAATGAAATACCCCTCCAGGCTTTCGTCTTTCTCGCGCAAAGTCTTGATCTTACATCCCTCTGCCGCCAGAGCAAGCGTAAGCTCTGTCACTTCAATCTGCCCGTAAATGTCGGCTTCTGTTTCCGATAAAATCGTATATGGTATTTTACGCTTGTCCATTACCCGTGTCAGCGCCTGGACATCCGATACCTCCACATGGATACATTTCTGACAGTTTTGCTCCAGTTCCCTTGCGCTGATCTCCTTGACCATCTGTCCATGGTCGATAAACCCATAATGAGTGGCAAGCCTGGACAATTCTCCCAGAATATGGCTGGAGATCAAAACAGTGATCTGATACTCACGGTTTAATTTTAGAATCAGCTCCCGCATTTCCACGATGCCTTGAGGATCCAGTCCATTTGTCGGTTCATCTAAAAGCAGGAAGTCCGGGTTCCCTGCCAGCGCTACAGCAATTCCGAGCCTCTGGCGCATTCCCAGCGAGAAATCTTTGGCCTTCTTTTTCCCGGTATCCGGCAGGCCTACTAAATTGAGCAGTTCCCCAATTCCATCTTCGGAAGGAAGCCCGATGATGCGGTATTGCTGCCTAAGATTCTCTTCTGCCGTCATGTGCTGATAGACGGACGGCGTCTCTACCACCGCGCCGATCCTGCGTCTGGCTTTGAGGATCTCCTTCTCTTGATTCCCGGTTCCGTAAAGGGTATAGGTTCCTCCAGTAGGTTTTTGCAGGCCGCAGATCAAACGGATCAGAGTCGTCTTCCCCGCTCCATTTTTCCCTACAAATCCGTAGATCGCGCCTTTTGGCACATGCAGTGTCACATCGTCTAGGGCTTTAAAATGCCTGTATTTTTTCTGCAGATGACTGGTTGTTAAGACATATTCCATATTCTTGCCTCCTGTTTCCTCTTTCTGTCCGGGCTGTCCTTAAGATTCCCCGGCAGCATCCAGGATAGCGGTCTCCGGTTAAGAAACCAGTAAAGGAATTCGTAAAGAAACCGTAAAGATTTCGCCTTTCTCATCCTTGTCTCAGCTTGAAACCAATCCCCCAGACTGCTTCAATATAGTCTTTTCCCGATAATTCCTTAAGTTTCCTGCGCAGATTGCTGATATGGACTTTCAAAGACTCTTCTGTACAGTCCGGCGTATCTTGCCCGATCCTGTCCAAAAGTATGGCTTTTGTGATCACCTGAGATGGATTCTGAAGCAATGTTTTTAGGATGGCGGACTCAGTCCTGGTCAAGTGTACCTCACGGCCATCCACCTTAACAAGCTGGCTCTCCAAATCCATAGAAATACGCTCAAATTCCAATATCGAAAGCCGCGTTTTCTCTTCTTTCTCCGTTTTTCTGAGCTGGACCTGTATCCTCGCCAGAAGCTCATCCACATCGAAAGGTTTCGTTATATAGTCGGCCGCTCCGTTTAATAGGAGCTCTACCTTATTACGCACCTCGCCTTTAGCGCTCATTATGATCACCGGAAGATCGGCGATTTCTGGAAGTACTTTCTCCCCGGAAAGTCCCGGCAGCATAAGGTCCAGCAATACCAAATCCGGCTTTTCTTTCTGGAACAATAAGAGAGCCTCCGTTCCAGAATAAGCGCGTATTACCCTATATTCCTTTTTTTCTAAAATTTCTTCCACCATATCCCCAATATATACATCATCATCCACGACCGCGATCGTATTTCTGCTTTGTTCCCTATTCATCCTAATTTCCTCCATTCCTTCTCATTGTACTATTTCTCTTTGTCATTTTCAAATTCTTAACTTTTCCTTATTTATGCAGTTTTTGCGAATTTTCATGCATTTTAGCCCATTTTATTGACATTTTTGACAAATAGTGATATGCTAAATTTTGTATTAAAGAAACAGTTTCTTAACAGAGCTAATTTTTGAAAGGAGGATGAGAGTATGTGGGGACATATTTTCGACCTTAACAATCCGCTTGTAGGAGCGGACAACACCTGGGTACTTTGGGCTATCTGTGCTGCTGGCGCCGCTGCTGCCATCTATCTGGAACAAAGATACGCATGGGCCGCAAAAGCCAGCGGAGCCATTGTGGCTCTTGTATTTGCCTTAATTTTATCAAATCTGGGAATTATTCCGACAGCCTCACCTGTTTGGGACATTGTCTGGGATTATGTAGTTCCGCTTTCCCTTCCGCTTCTGCTGATGCAGTGTAATGTGCGTGACATGGGGAAGGATTCCTTAAGACTTCTTGGAATCTTCTTATTTGGTTCCGTCGGCACAATGGCAGGCGCAATCCTTGGATTCTTCCTTTTAGGCAACTTTATTCCTGAACTGAACGCGCTGGCTGGCGTATTTACCGGAACTTATGTCGGCGGGTCTGTAAACTTTGCCGCGCTGGGCGAAGCGTTTGGTGTAACCGGCGAAATGCTGTCAGCCGCTACAGTCGCTGACAACCTGCTGATGGCGCTTTACTTCTTTGTACTGGTCATGATTCCGACCATCGGTTTCTTCCGCAAGAATTACAAACATCCGCATCAGGATGCGGTAGAAGCTGGATCTGTCAATAAAGAAGAAGGCGAGACCGCTGCTGCCGCTTACTGGGGACGGAAAGAAATATCTCTGAAAGATATCGCGATGGCTGTTGCCGTTTCCTTCGTGATCGTTGCTTTGTCAGGTATCGTTGCGGACTTCCTGGGTGGAGTGATTCCAACCTCCAATCCTGTCCTGTCTATGCTGAACACGCTGTTTGGCAATATGTATCTGTGGATCGCAACCATCTCTATGATCTGCGCGACAGCGGCCCCGGGATTCTTTGGTGAAATCAGAGGAACCAATGAATTGGGAACTTTCCTGATCTACCTGTTCTTCTTTGTAATTGGTGTTCCTGCCTCTATCCCGTTGATCGTACGGAATTCACCACTGCTTCTGGTGTTCGCGGCAATTGTCGTTATCGTAAATATGCTGTTTAGCTTTGTGTTTGGAAAGATTTTCCACTTCGATCTGGAAGAGATCATCTGCGCATCCAACGCAAATATCGGCGGACCTACCACATCTGCCGCTATGGCGGTCTCCAAAGGCTGGACGAAACTGGTCGGACCTTGTCTGATCGTTGGTACGATCGGTTATGTAATCGGAACTTATCTTGGTCTGATCGTAGGAAGCCTTTTGGGCGCGGCGTAAATTAGGTTTACATACAGGGGCGGAGTTACCGTCCCTGTATTATTTTTTCATTTTCTTTTAATGAAATCATTTCTCATTTAAAAAGTGGGCAACAGCTAGTTTCTACAAAGGAGGGCTGACTTATGAACTTTGATGCACATTGTGACATTTGGACAGATGTAACTCACCATTACCTGGCTGGAGAATCCGATATTTTCCGAAAATATCACTACGAACGGCTGAAAAAAGGACAGATTGAAGGCGGAATTTTTGTAATCTGGAATGATCCGCCCTTTGACAAAGATCCCTTAAAACGTACTCATCAGATGATGGAAGCCATTTCCCATGAAGAACCTGACTGCGCGGACATCCTGAAAATCTGCCGTTCTTATGAAGATATGGCCGCCGCTAAAGAACAGGGGAAAATGTATACTTTCATTGGGCTGGAAGGCTTAAAAAGTATTGGCGAGGATTTGGATCTGATTGACGAGTTCTATCAGTTTGGCGCAAGACACGCAAGCCTTACCTGGAATGAGGAAAATCCGCTCGCCACCGGCGCTCTTGGTACTCCAGAGCGGGGCCTTACCGAAATTGGCCGCAGAGCCGTCCGCAAGATTCAAGATCTGGGAATGATCCTGGATGTGTCCCATTTGAACGACACCTCCTTCTGGGATCTTCTGGACGCTGCCAATGGCCCGGTCGTAGCCACCCATTCAAACTGCCGTGCTCTATGCAACCAGAGGCGGAACCTGATGGACGATCAACTGAAGGCTCTGGCGGAAACCGGCGGAATGGTCGGACTGAATTCTTTCAATGAATTTGTTCATGAAGAGGAGTCAAAACAAACCGTTGAAAACTTAGTCAAACATCTGATCCATATGGTAGAGATCATGGGGATCGATCATGTTGGATTTGGATTTGACTTCTCCGAATTCTTGTGCGGCGATACCTTAAGTTCCTTCAGCAACCAGGCAACACCCTACACTATTGGGCTTGAAGATGCTTCCAAAGTTCCAAATGTAATCGAAGAAATGCGGCGGGTCGGATTTCACGAAGAAGAAATCGAGAAGGTCGCTTATAAAAACTGGCATAAATTAATTCACAAAGTCATGAAATAGTTTCCTGGGGCCGGGGGATTTTTAAAAATCCCCCGGCCCCACTTGCTTTTTTGAAATATTGGGTATAATATGTATATATAATATTATATAGTTTTAAAAACCACGTATTGTATTTTAAATATTTCAGGAGGTTATCACATGGCTGACAGAATTAAAGAACACATTAAAGATCCTGGGAGCGCGATCACACATTTTATCGGAATGTTGATGGCGATTTTTGCCGCGGTCCCTCTTTTAATCAAAGCAGCTCAAGAACCTGAGCGGATTTATATCATATCTATTAGCGTCTATGCGCTGAGTTTGATTTTATTATATGCGGCAAGTACAACTTATCATACCTTCGACCGTTCAAAAAAAGTAAATACCATTTTAAAGAAGATTGACCATATGATGATCAGCGTTCTGATCGCAGGAAGCTATACGCCAATCTGTCTTCTAGTCCTGAAAGGCAGAATCGGGATCATCCTTCTCTCTATTGTATGGGGAATCGCATTGGCCGGGATCTTGATGAAGGCATTTTGGATCAACTGCCCAAAATGGGTCTCTTCCGTTTTATATATTGGAATGGGTTGGACCTGCGTGCTGGCATTCACACAAATCCTTAATTCCATGTCTCCGGCAGCTTTTGGATGGCTGTTGGCAGGAGGTTTGATCTACACGGCAGGCGGCGTAATCTATGCATTAAAGCTCCCGCTCTTCAACCGACGGCATCGTTATTTTGGAAGCCATGAAATCTTCCACTTATTCGTTATGGGCGGAAGCGCTTGCCATTTTATCGTAATGTACGCATTCGTCCTTTAAGTGTTCAAAAAGGGACAGGGCATTTTTAATTAGGGCCGGGGGATTTTTAAAAATCCCCCGGCCCCCAGACTGTAGACAAAGTTGGTGCTGGAGCCTAGCTCCAGCACCACTCTTTTTGCCAAAATGCCAACTCCCATATTTTTTTATAAAAGATAAAAAAGAATCCTGATTTTTTGTCCTGCCTTTCCCTTACATCCAGAATCTTTGCCAGCTTTTTCAGATTCATGCACGCAAAGGTCAGCCCGGCTTTCATTCTCATTCGGGCGTTGCCGATGTATTGTGTGTATCGAAATCCATGCTGTTCTTTTGCACTTCCGAACAATCTCTCAATGGTTTCTTTTCTCAACATATAGATCTCTTTGTTCCCGAGAGTATAGCGGATATCCTCACTGGTTTCCAGATACTCTTCCCAAATGTGGCGGGAGATCGTTTTTTCATGCTCTTTGCTTTCTGTACAGTTGCAAAGGTAAGGGCAGTTTTTACAGATGCTTTTATCGCTCTTGTATTCTTTGTACCCTTCCCGGTTCGTTGTCCGATAAGTAAGGATCTGATCCGCCGGACAGATATAGCAGTCATAGTACTCATCGTAGACATACTCATATTTCTTGAAGAATCCATCTTTTGTCATGGGCCTTTTATACGGAAACAGGGGCTGTATCCCGTCTTTTAACAATTCTCGGGCGATTGCTGGAGTCTTATATCCGGCATCCAATACCATCATCTCCATATCCAGGTCTTTCAACTTGTCGTACAAAGGCTTCCATGTCCTGCTGTCATGTTCATTCCCTGGATGCACAGTATAACCTAAGATCCACCCGTGCTTGTCACATGCAGTCTCTATGTTGTATGCAAAAACATGTTTATGTTCGCCTTTTCGGAACCACCCGCTTTCCGGATCTGAAGTACTGCATTTTTGCGTTTTGGCTCCTTCCGGGATCTCGTCTGAAGAACCGCTTTCACCAGAAGTGCCGCTACCCGCTGCAGGCGGTGTAGTTGAATCATCCTTTTTTTCTTTTAAAGGTTTCTTTCCATGATTTTTGCGGTCTTCATTGATTTCTTTTTTTAACTCCTCCTCATACCATAGAGCTTCTTGAGATGCAATCCTCTTTCGCCTCTTTTTGCTGTTCGCACAGGCTTTTACATGGGTAGAATCCACAAACACGGTAGACGTATCTACCAGATGAAACTTCATACATTGTTCGAGGATATGGGAAAAGATCTGTTCAAACAGTTCCGTATCCTTAAAACGCCGGGTATAGTTTTTCCCAAAAGTAGAAAAGTGAGGAACTGGATCCAGCATATCCAGACCGAGAAACCAACGATACGCTACATTCACTTCGATTTCTTTGATCGTCTGGCGCATACTTTTAATCCCATAGAGATACTGGATAAAAGGGATTTTGATCAGCATCACCGGATCCATGCTCGGCCTTCCGTTATCTGCACAATACTTGTCTTCTACAAGATCGTAAATAAAGTTCCAGTCAATTGCCCGGTCAATCTTTCGGAGCATGTGATCCTTTGGCACCATGTCATCCATGCTGAACAGCATCATTTGTTCTCTTTTTTTATCGGAATCTCTTGTCATCATAAGCAGGCCCTCCTTATAGGATAATTATACCATGTGCAGAGAACGCACCGCTTAACTTTCGAGTTGATAAGTAGGGGATTTTTCTTGATAAAAACCGGAAGAATCATTGAAATGTTGATAACTACAATAGAAAAGCTCCGGTGTAAACCGGGGACTTTGTCTACAGTCTGAGGGCCGGGGGATTTTTAAAAATCCCCCGGCCCCATCATCTTTTCCTTCTCTTTTCTACTCATTCTCTTAATTGCGTATTCGCGTTTCATCGCTTCTTCTTTTGTCTCAAACTCCTCGTAGTAGGCCAATTGTACCGGTCTTCTCCCCTTCGTATATTTTGCCCCTTTTCCGCTGTTGTGCTGTTCCAACCGTTTCTTAAGATCATTTGTCCAGCCTGTGTATAAACTTCCGTCTGCACAGCGCAGAATATATGTATAATTCATGACGGCCTCCCGATCCCATGGTGTTCTTTCTCCACTATTATAGGTGCTTTTCAGGTCATTTGCAATTGGGGCCGGGGGATTTTTAAAAATCCCCCGGCCCCAATTAACTATTCTACCAAGTATTCCATTGGATTGACCGGCTGTCCGTCTTTTCTCATCTCAAAATATACGTTGCAGCCTTCCACGCTGTAATATTTCGTTGGTTGGCTGACATAGCCCAATACAGTTTTGGCCTCTACCCGGTCGCCCACCTTTACTGGCACTTCCTTCAACTGGCCATAGAAGAGCTCATAGCCATTGCCAAGGTCCACATTTACGGTTGTCCCCGTTTCTGCCGTTACATCTATGGATTTCACGGTCCCTGGCGCGGATGAGATCACTTGGTCTCCTTCTGCCCCGGATATGATCATTGCCGGATTATACTTATATTGATCCAAGGTTGAAAAATACACCGTCTTGTCCATACTGTAACTTAAGAGTACATTTCCGTCTACCGGCCACAGAAGCTGACTGTCGCTGGTAAAGCTGGCAGACTGGCTGCTTCCGGAAGTACTCTGGGCCACAGGCGTCTCCTGGCCTTGTGTCTGCGTTCCTTCATCTGATTCCTCATTATTTTCCGCCTCTTCTTCCGCTGGCTCCTCTGTGTTCAGAATCAAGTCCGTATTCGTCTCTTTCGTGCGCTGAGTTTCATTCTCCCGCGTTTCATCTGCTGTCTGAGTCTCTTCCGCCTGCGCCACCTGATCCTCCCGCTGGGATTCTTGATGATCCCTGAATGTATATGTTCCAACGATCGCGATGGCGGCCGCAAAACTCAGGACCGCGGCGGCAGTAGCCCCTCTCCTTTTCTTCGGCTTTGGTTTTTGCCTCTGATTCATTTTATATCACCACCTTTGCCTTTATTTTTGCCAGATAGTGATACACTTATTCTCAAGAAGCAAATCTTTTACATCAATCTGCCGCCGCTTTTCCCGCGCTCTCCTGGGACTCCTCCCCCGCTTCTTCTGACTGTACGATATCCGCTACTTCTTTTATCTTTGTTCCGGGAAAAAAGTACGCCAGAATCTCTTCAAATGTATTGTTCTCTTCCGCCATTTTTCCCGCGGTATACTGGCTCATTCCCAGTCCATGTCCTACCCCTCTTGTGGTGATCCTTACCTTTCCATTATATTTCTGCAGGGTAAAACAACTGGAAGCCAGATGATACGTTTCCCGAAATTCCTCTCCGCTGACCGTCTCTTCTCCTACCCGAACGCTTAACACATATCCCGCGGTATCGCTTTTTGTCACTTCCGCATCCAGTGCATCAATGGTCACCGTCTGGATCTGCTCCGGCGCCTCAATGTCCAACGGGCAGTCCGCGATCTTCAGATAAGGATACTCTTCTCCCAGCACTTCTTTCCCATCCCTGGTACTTCCATTACTCAGCCGGAAAAAAGGAGTTTTTGCCAGGTTCCCTTCGTAGGTCAGCACCTGCCCTTCCGTCGCTTCCCATGCCTTCTGCAATTTTTTATAATTTCTGGAATATCCGCTCATTCCCCATGCTTCTTCCATCTGTTCCCGATCCCAGAATTCTTCTTCCAGCGCTGTCCCGGTTCCTCCTGACTGGAGTTTTTCGTAAATGTCTGTCCTTACCAGCACAGCCTGCGCTTTCAGCGCTTCTTCCTCATAGTCCGCCGGAATTTCTTTTGCTAAAATTCCAATGCAGTACTCTTCGATGGGCATCTGGATCTCCCCCGCCTCCGTCTTTACCCGGATGTCGGTACTGTCCACCTGGGAGGAAGATACACTGCTTGGCCCATTTATGAATACAGTCACTACATAGGGCAGCAAAATGATAATAAGGATGTAGCATCCTAGTTTTTTCAGTCTTTGACCCATAAAAAGCCCTCCCATACACTTATATGGAAGGGCTTCTATTTTTATTCTTCTTTTTCTGCTCCCGGCCCATATACTCCATTCCAGGATCCCTGCGGACCGATTCCTTTCTCCCGGTTCCGGATCAGGAAGAAATAGATTGAGGTGTACAGTGGAATGAAAACCCCCAGCACTCCATGAAGCAGGGCATAATTATCATCCGTATACCTTTTAAATATCTGACGGTTTACCAAAATCTGAAGCGCAGCTGTCATAGCGCTTACCGCTACAGACAGCAGCGTCAGCATAATAATTCCGATCAGCATCAGAAACAGCCCTGCTCCAGACGCTCCGCCCTGGTAATTCCGGTATGCCTCCGAATAATCGTAGGCGCGGGAAATGAGATTTGACACTTCCAGCACCACGCCGCCCACAATGAAGATGGTAAATACGCTCATGACCAGGCTTCCCACCACGGGAATCACTAACAGCCACAGTCCTGGACTCTTCAGATCTCTTTTCCCAAAATGCAGGGTTCCGCATAGTTCCCCTTGAAAATAGGTTCTCGCGTAGGGGACAAATGCCAGCCAGGGATAGTTCATCCCGCGCCTTTTCCCCATCGTATACATCCCCACACCTCTTAAGATATAGCCGGCCAGCCAGCCGATGCCAAGCACAGCAAAAATCAAAAAATAGCTCATAAAAAGGGTGAGCAGGAAACCGTTGGCCCCAACTTCCATTCTTATACCTCCACTGTAAGCCTATCCAAATGCCAAATATCGTCTACGTACTCCTGGATCGTCCGGTCGGAAGAAAATTTCCCGCAGCTTGCCGTCTGTAAAAGCGCCATCCTGGCCCAGCGGTCCTGATCCCGGTAAGCCGCCTCCACCTGCTCCTGCGCCTGGGCGTACGCCCGGAAATCTTTCAGAATAAAATACATATCCGCCCGGTTTCCCTGAACACTGTTCAGCAATGAGTTGTAAAGATCCCGGTACATCTCTGTATTCCCGTGAGCGTAGGTTCCGTCTACCAACTGATCTACCACCCGACGTATCTGAGGATCATTGTTGTAGATCTCTCTTGGATCGTATCCTCCATACTGCTCAAAATGAATGACTTCGTCAGAACTTAATCCAAAGATAAACGCATTCTCTCGGCCGACTTCCTCCACGATCTCCACATTCGCTCCGTCCATGGTTCCAAGCGTTGGAGCTCCGTTCAGCATAAATTTCATATTTCCTGTTCCGGAAGCCTCTTTAGAAGCAGTGGAAATCTGTTCGCTCACGTCTGCCGCCGCAAAAATAAGTTCTGCGTTAGAAACTCGGTAATCCTCGATAAATACAACTTTCAGCTTGCCGTTGATGCTGCGGTCATTGTTGATCACATCCGCCACAGAGTTGATCAGTTTGATGATCTGTTTTGCCCGGATATAACCCGCAGAAGCTTTGGCCCCAAAGATAAAGGTTCTGGGATAGAAACTCTTCTCCGGGTGTTCCTTGATCTGGTTATACAGATACATCACATGAAGAATATTCAAAAGCTGACGTTTATACTCATGAAGCCGTTTTACCTGGACGTCGAAGATGGATCTTGGATCCAGCTCAATTCCATTGTGTTTTAAAATATAGTCTGCCAGACGTTCCTTATTTTTATACTTGATGCTCATGAATTCTTTCAGTACTTCTTTGTCATCGACCCATTTTTTCAAGCCGGACATAAGGGACAGATCCGTGATCCAGTCCTTCGTTCCAAGTTTATCCGTCACCCAGTCCGCCAGAAGCGGATTCCCGTGCATTAAGAACCGCCTCTGGGTAATTCCGTTGGTCTTATTGTTAAATTTCTCCGGCATCATTTCATAGAAATCCTTCAGTTCCTGATGCTTCAAGATCTCTGTATGAAGTCTGGCCACTCCGTTTACAGAATAGCCTGCTACGATAGCCAAATGCGCCATTCTTACCTGGCCGTCCATTAAGATCGCCATCCGTTTTACCTTTCCTTCATCTCCCGGATACTGTCTGCGGATCTGTTCTACAAACCGACGGTCGATCTCCTGTACGATCTGGTAGATTCTTGGCAGCAATCGGGAAAACAGGTCGATAGGCCATTTCTCAAGAGCCTCCGCCATAATCGTATGATTGGTATAAGCGCAGGTCTTAGTCGTAATCTCCCACGCCTCATTCCATCCCAATCCTTCCTCATCCAGGAGGATCCTCATAAGTTCCGCTACCGCCACGGTGGGATGGGTATCGTTCATCTGGAACGTTACCTTCTCTGGCAGCTTCATAATATCATCGTGGGCCTTCTTATATTTGACAATTGCCGCCTGGATACTCGCGGAGATGAAGAAATACTGCTGCTTCAGACGCAGTTCTTTCCCCGCGTAATGGTTGTCATTAGGATAGAGCACCTCTACGATCGTTTTAGCCAGGTTCTGCTGCTCTACCGCTTTGTGATAGTCGCCCCGGTCAAAGGAATCCAGCTGGAAGTCCACGATCGGCTCCGCATCCCAGATCCGGAGCGTATTGACTATATGATTCCCATAACCAACGATTGGATAATCATAGGGAACCGCGAGAACCGATTCATAATTTTCCTGCACGAAATGGGTCCTGCCGGTCTCATCATATTCTACCCGGATATTTCCCCCAAACCGGATCTCCTTAGCATACTCCGGCCGTCTCAGTTCAAAAGGATTCCCGTCTTTGAGCCAGTTGTCCGGTGTTTCTACCTGATAACCATCTTCGATCTTCTGCTTGAACATTCCATACCGGTACCGAATACCGCAGCCATAGGCCGCATATCCCAGAGTCGCCAGGGAGTCCAGGAAACAGGCGGCCAGCCGTCCCAGACCTCCATTTCCCAGCGCTGGGTCTGGTTCCTGATCCTCGATGACGTTCAGATCAATGCCCATCTCATCCAGAGCTTCTTTGACTTCCTTATAGGCCGTCATATTGATCAGATTATTTCCAAGGGCGCGTCCCAGCAGGAATTCCATAGACATATAGTAGACCATCTTAGGATCGTCCTTCTCAAACTGCTTCTGAGTAGCGATCCAGTCATCGATGATCGCCTCCTTTACCGCGTAAGATACAGCCTGAAACAGCTGCTGAGGCGTGGCCTCCTCAATGGTTTTCCGAAACAAAGTCTTAACGTTATTGATAACTTCTTTCTTAAATATTTCCTTTTCAAATCTTGGATTATACATTTTCACTTATTCCTTCCCTTCGTCAGTTGCGCCGCGGGCTTGATTATTTTTTCTCTACTCCAAGAGTCACCTTTTCTCCGTTGATCTTCCATTCCTTCACATAGCCTGATGGGGATGATTTCTCCACGGTAAGAGCCAGTGTTTCCTGACCGATCTCTTCTGCGTTCTCCGCAAATATTTCTTCCGCCCGGTCAGTTCCCTCATAGGTAACGCCGATCTTATCCATAACCTCGAATCCGGCCTCCTTGCGCATAGTCTGTACTTTACTGATGATCTCTCGTACAAACCCTTCTCGCCGAAGCTCTTCCGTCAGATTAGTGTCCAATACAACCGTAATTCCATTATCGTCTTCTGACACATATCCTTCTGTCTGAGCGGTCTCGATCAAAAGGTCTTCTCGGAATAAGGTGATCTGCTGCCCGTTTACATCCAGTTTCAGAGAATCGTTCGCGTTTAGCTCATCCATGGCGGCATTTCCATCGATCTGGCTTAACGTGGTCTTGATCCCGCCTAACATTTTACCATATTTAGGTCCTACTGTCTTTAACTGTGGTTTAAATGTATATGAAGTAAACGCGCGGACTTCCTGAGTAAATGTAATTTCTTTTACATTCAGCTCGTCTCTGACGATCTCCTGATAAAATTCAGGAAGGTCAAATCCCGCCTTCACATACATCTGGCCAATAGGCTGACGGTTCTTGATATTCGCTGTGTTCCGGCAGGCGCGGCCCATGACTACCAGCTTCAGGACTTTCTCCATATTAGACTCCAGTTCCTGATCGATCTGGCTTTCATCTGCCGCAGGGAAGTCGCACAGATGGATACTCTCCGGAGCCTCCGGATCAATGCTGCGCACCAGATTCTGATAGATCTCCTCCGTCATGAATGGAATCATAGGCGCCGCCGCTTTGCTGATATTGACCAGAGCCGTATAAAGAGTCATGTAAGCGTTGATCTTATCCTGCTCCATGCCTTTTGCCCAGAAACGGTCACGGCTTCTTCTTACATACCAGTTGCTCATATCATCTACGAACTCCTGAAGCGCTCTTGCGGCCTCCGGGATCCGATAATTATTCAGGTCATCGTCCACCGTTCTGATCACGGTATTTAACTTAGACAGGAGCCATTTATCCATTACGGATAATTTATCGTATTCCAATGTGTATTTCGTTGCGTCAAATTCGTCAATATTTGCGTACAGCACGAAGAAGGCATAGGTATTCCACAGAGTTCCCATAAATTTTCTCTGGCCTTCCACAACTGCTTTCCCATGGAAGCGGTTGGGCAGCCAGGGCGCACTGTTCACGTAGAAATACCAACGGATCGCATCTGCTCCGTATTTCTCCAGGGCATCAAACGGATCTACCGCGTTTCCTTTAGATTTGCTCATCTTCTGGCCGTTTTCATCCTGTACGTGTCCCAGAACGATAACGTTCTTGTAAGGCGCTTTGTTAAAGATCAGGGTAGAGATGGCCAGCAGGGAGTAGAACCATCCTCTGGTCTGGTCCACCGCCTCGGAAATAAAGTCTGCCGGGAACTGTTTCTCAAATAATTCCTGGTTCTCGAAAGGATAGTGATGCTGGGCAAACGGCATCGCGCCTGAATCAAACCAGCAGTCGATCACTTCCGGAACTCTGTGCATTTCTTTGCCGCATTTCGGACATTTGATGGTTACACCGTCGATATACGGACGATGCAGTTCGATATCATCCGGGCAGTTATCGGACATTTCCTTCAATTCCGCGATGCTTCCGATGGAGTGCTGATGGCCGCACTCGCACTCCCAGATATTTAAAGGAGTCCCCCAGTAACGGTTCCGGCTTATGCCCCAATCCTGGACATTTTCCAGCCAGTCGCCAAACCGTCCCTTGCCGATGCTCTCCGGAATCCAGTTGATGGTATTGTTGTTGGCGATCAGGTCGTCTTTCACCGCCGTCATATTGATGAACCAGGATTCGCGGGCATAGTAGATCAGGGGCGTATCACACCGCCAGCAGTGAGGATAGCTGTGTTCAAACTTAGGCGCGTCGAAGAGAAGGCCTCTCGCCTCCAGGTCCTTTAATACCTCCGGATCCGCTTTCTTCACGAACAGGCCGGCAAATGGAGTAGTCTCGCCCATATTTCCTTTCTCGTCTACCAACTGAACGAAAGGCATATCGTACCTGCGGCCCACCTTAGCATCGTCCTCACCAAAGGCCGGCGCAATGTGTACCACGCCAGTACCATCGGTCAGGGTTACGTAAGTATCGCAGGTGATAAAGAAGGCTTTCTTATTCTGTTTTGCCGCGCAGTCTGCCGCGCACTGATACAGAGGCTCATACTCCTTGTATTCCAGATCTTTTCCTTTGTAAGTCTCCAAGATCTCATAATCCGGCGCTTTATCGCCGTCCGCTTCCGCCGCTTCAGCTCCGGCGGCTTTCGCTGCCAGACCTCCGAGCACGGTATCCAGAAGAGCACAGGCCATATAGTATACATTTCCATCGGCCGCCTTTACCTTTGCGTAGTCTTCCTCCGGGTTTACGCACAGACCGATATTAGAAGGCAGGGTCCATGGCGTGGTGGTCCATGCCAGGAAATAGGCATCCTCGCCGATCACCTTGAAGCGGACGATAGCAGAGCGTTCCTTCACATCTTTATAACCCTGGGCCACTTCCTGAGCGGAAAGAGGCGTTCCGCAGCGAGGGCAGTAAGGCACGATCTTAAAGCCTTTGTACAAAAGGCCCTTCTCCCAGATCTGCTTCAGCGCCCACCATTCAGACTCAATATAGTCATTATGATACGTAACATAAGGATGCTCCATATCTGCCCAGAAACCAACGGTAGCAGAGAAATCCTCCCACATACCTTTGTATTTCCAGACACTTTCCTTACATTTATCGATAAAAGGCTCCAGGCCATACTCCTCAATCTGCTCCTTGCCGTCCAGGCCAAGGGCGCGCTCTACTTCCAGCTCAACCGGAAGCCCATGGGTATCCCATCCTGCTTTTCTGGGCACTTCGTACCCCTTCATGGTACGGTAACGAGGGATCATATCCTTGATGACCCGGGTAAGCACATGGCCGATATGAGGCTTACCGTTGGCCGTCGGAGGGCCGTCGTAAAACATATAAATCTCATTGCCATCCCGCTCTTCCATACTCTTTTCAAAAATGTGATTTTCTTCCCAGAACTTCTCGGTGGCCTTCTCCCGGTCCACAAAGTTCAGGTCCGTAGAAACTTTCTTGTACATGATTGACCTCCTTTTTCAGTTGGGGTCGGGGGATTTTTAAAAATCCCCCGGCCCAGATTGAAAATGCCCTGTCCCTTTTTGATAAAAAAAGCTTCCGTCCTGTATAGGACGAAAGCCAGAGCTAACGTTTATAAACCACCTAAACATACCAACATATGCTTTCCCTGTAACGGGGGAAATCCGTCAGTTCCTACTAGGCAAAACAGCCTGCTTTTCAGAAACCGCGACTCGGAAGTGATATTCAATTGTATCCTACTCATACCAGGCTCCCACCTGCCCCGGCTCTCTTTGATTTTCTGATACAATCTACTGTCTTCGTCAAAGTCTTTCTATATGCTGTATTATTATAGCCAAAAATGGCCGATTCCGTCAAGGCTTTTTTCAATTAGGGACAGGGCATTTTTAATTGGGGCCGGGGGATTTTTAAAAATCCCCCGGCCCCAATTGATCATTTCCGGTGTTTCATATGTCTTCTATATTTTTTTCGTCTCTTCATCCGCAGGATCATCCAAATGAATACCACGATCAGCACAGCCAGCAGGACACACGCCCCGCACAAGACGATTGTCTCAACGGTTCCTCTTCCATTCTCTCCCTGCGCTGTATTTGTGCCCAGTTTCTCAATCTTTGCGGTATGTTCCTGGATGTAGGAATCGCTTAATTTCGCGCGGGCTGTTCCTACCGGGTTTCCCTCATAGGTATAATTCAATGTTGCCTGTCCGTTATTTTTATCATCCGGTACGATCTCCATATCCAAGTCGGAAAATTCCAACCCTTTTGGCAGCATCACATATCCTGTGCCTTCTTCATCCAGAATCTCTCCTATGTCTTCCGATGTTTCGTTTCCCGCGATGGGTGTCTTGGTAAAATTCTGAAACGCGTAATCAAACAGGTTCCTGGTATCTGTATAGTGGTGTCCGCTCTGGGACCGCAGTACCACGCATACTAGCTGCGTCTCTCCGTTATCCGCCATTGTGATCAGCGTATTCAGCGCATCGGAAGTATATCCTGTTTTTCCGCCTACAGCGTATTGGTAATAATTGCTGTTGTTCGGATTCAGCATTTTATGCTTTTGCTGGAAAATGTGTTCTTCGCAGGTAGCTGAGGCCGGAATCTCATATTGGTGAGTCTGTACGATCTGAAAAAATTCTGGATACTTAAATAATTCACTTCCGATCAGAGCCATATCTCTGGCGCAGGTATAATGATTTGGATCATGCAGCCCATTTGTATTCGCAAAATGAGAATTATTACCGCCTAACAGCTTGCATTGAGCGTTCATTTGCTCAAGAAACCAGTTATAATCGTGACCCGTATTCTTCCCCACATTTTCTCCAACCGCATAGGCAGCCTCATTGGCTGACGCAAGAAGCGTAGCATACAGCGCCTGCTCCAGTGTGATCTGATCTCCTTCTTTCAGGCCAACGGAGGAATCTCCCGGCTGCAGGAAAGAAACACAATCATGAGAAAAGACCACGGGGTCTTCCATATTTCCATTCTCTAACGCTACCAGAGCAGTCAATACTTTCGTGATGCTGGCTGGATATTCATGCTCATCAATATTTTTCCCATAGAGGATAGAACCTGTTCCGGCTTCCATAACGATGGCCGCGTCCCCGTAAGTTCCCGGTCCTTGGGGCCAGCCCTCCAGTTCATTTGTCTGGACTGGCATCTCATAGATTTCTTTTAACAGCGCTGCCTGTTTCTCCTCATCGGTCAGTTCTTCCTCCGAAGCTTCTTCTTCCTGGTTCTGTATTCCAGTTGCGTATACGTCTGTCTCTGTACCTGCGAGCAAAACAATGAATAACAGCATAATTGGGAAAATTCTCTTTCCCTTTTTTATCCATTGGTTTTTCATTTCCTTTGGCTCCTGTTCGTCTGAAGCGTCGCTGCCTCATCTACATTAGATTTTACCATATTTGTCATTTTATTACCAGAAAACAAATTTTTTCAATTATCAAAAAAAGAGTGAAAATGATTGGAAATATCATTTTCACTCTTTCCAGCGTTCCCTGCGAGAATCGAACTCACAACTAGCGCTTAGGAGGCGCTTGTTATATCCATTTAACTAAGGGAACTTTTTCATGCCCAACAATTATACTGCATTTCCATAGAACTTGTCAAACACTACTTAAAAATTTATCCTGCCTTGAAGCCAGATATTTCCTTTGAATCTGCGGCCGGGGGCTGGTTCTCCCATAATCTGGGCGGAAGGCGCGCATACGTCGAAGGTAAGTCCATTTACTTCCATACGCATGATCGTGATCTCCTCGCCGGACATCTCATTTTCCACTGCATGAAACTCTTGAATAGTGCCGAGGATAGAATAACTGTCGCACTCTACCCCATAAGGCATAATATAGGTGTCCACAATGCTGAAGATATCTTCTGTGACCAGCCTTCTGGAGACTTTCGAGTATGTATCAATATCGTCCAGCGTCAGACTCTCTATCGCTTCCGGATCCCCGCTTTTGGCAGCGCTTAATAACATCATCCGGTTCTGCACCTCTTCCTGCTGCTGGCGCTGCTGCATCGCGTCTTTTTGCACTGGCAGAAGGACGGTGCCCTTTTTGCACAGTCCGGCCAGTGTAACAGATGAATATTTGACAGTTGTTTTGCTCATCTGCCGCTCTTTCATATACTCTGCCATATTCTGCAGATGGAAGATCAGGCTAATGCCGATCTTGATATCTTCACAGATCCCCACATACGCGTCCCGGTCGATACGTTTTTCCATTGTCACGTCCGCGTAAGATGTGACTCCCGTTCCAATAAAATAAGGGAAATAATACTGCCTTTTAAAACATTCATCCAAATCTATATCTCCACATGCTGAAATCCCTATTCCTGGAGCATATTCTTTTTTATATTCACAAAAATCTATGCCCTCTTCCTGAGAAATCAGTTCATGCTGAGTAAATGATGTTTCTACCTGTGTCAAGATTTCATACAATTGTTTTTTTGTTTTTACATTGTGAAAGCCGATGGCGTCCAGGTACTGATGCATATTCTTTCCCTCATTTTTATAGAATCAATAGCGTCTTTACTCGCTATTTCCTTCGGATTTCTGTCATATTTCCCATATATGGACGAAGAATTTCTGGTATTCTTACAGAACCGTCTTCCTGAAGATTATTTTCCAGGAAAGCGATCAACATTCTCGGCGGCGCTACGACCGTATTGTTTAATGTGTGAGCGAAGTATTTATTTCCGTCCGCTCCCTTTACCCGGATGCCAAGACGTCTTGCCTGAGCATCTCCTAAATTAGAGCAGCTTCCTACTTCAAAGTACTTCTTCTGTCTAGGAGACCATGCTTCTACATCGCAGGATTTTACTTTCAGATCAGCCAAATCGCCGGAACAACATTCCAGTGTCCGTACCGGAATATCCAGTGAACGGAATAAGTCTACGGTATTCTGCCATAATTTATCATACCAGAACATACTGTCTTCCGGTTTGCAGACAACGATCATTTCCTGTTTCTCAAACTGATGGATACGGTATACGCCTCTCTCCTCGATTCCGTGCGCTCCTTTTTCTTTGCGGAAACAGGGAGAATAGCTGGTCAACGTCTGAGGAAGCTGATCCTCTGTCAGCATGGAATCAATAAATTTACCGATCATAGAATGTTCACTGGTACCAATAAGATACAGGTCTTCTCCCTCGATCTTATACATCATGGCGTCCATTTCGGCGAAACTCATTACTCCGGTCACTACATTGCTCCGGATCATAAATGGAGGGATGCAGTAGGTAAAGCCCCGGTCGATCATAAAGTCTCTCGCGTAAGCGATCACTGCGGAATGTAATCTTGCGATATCTCCCATCAGATAATAAAAACCATTTCCCGCAACTTTTCCCGCGCTTTCCAGATCAATTCCGTTAAAACTTTCCATAATCTCTGTATGATACGGAATTTCAAAATCCGGCACTGCCGGCTCTCCAAATTTTTCAATCTCTACATTTTCACTATCGTCTTTTCCGATCGGAACAGAAGGATCGATAATATTGGGGATTGTCATCATGATTTTTTTAATCCTGGCTTCTACATCCTTTTCTTCCGCGGAAAGTGTTTCTACCCTGTCAGCGTTAGCCTGAACTTTCTTTTTCAATTCTTCAGCTTCTTCTTTCTTCCCCTGGGCCATGCAGGCTCCGATCTCTTTAGAGATCTTATTCCGATCCGCGCGGAGCGCTTCTACTTCCTGCTTAATATCTCTATTCTTTTTATCTAATTCTAATACCTCATCTACCAGCGGAAGTTTTTCATCCTGAAACTTTTTTTTGATATTTTCCTTAACTACATCTGGATTCATTCTCACAAATTTAATGTCTAACATTTTTTCTCCTCCTACTCTTATTTTTCCTTTGGTTCAATGTTATAGGGATCTTGATAAATAGCTTTGTCCAACGCTTCTGCTTCTTCCTCCGCCAATTCTACGTAACTTTCTCCTTTCACGATTTCTTTTACGTAGGTATAGCATCCTTCGCGGCTATGCATGGCGTTGATCACCCATCCGTTATTCTTGCCATCCAGCATTGCCAGAGCGAAACTTAGTTTTCCTCCCATTTCGTTAAAGGCGTCGTATTTGATAATTCCAAGTTTCTGATAATTTCTCTCTATTTTCCGGCTGATCTCACGGATGTCTGACCGGTTCTGCTTTGTTATTTTTAAGATGGCGTCTACTTCCGCAAATCTTTCCTGCATGCTTTCTTCTAAAGTTTTCCCATCTTTCCCCCGCATAAACGACATATAACTGCTCTTTAGTCGGTTGTATTTCATTGTAACATTTACATAGAGCAGAAACAATACGATAAATAAAAGCAGCATAAATAAAAAAATAAATGCCGGATCTATTCCAAGTGAATTCAGTATACTATTTTCCATATATCTTTAATCTTCCTTTCCAAGGCTTACGATCATATCGAACATACGTTCTAGTTCTTTGTCAGAATAATATTCTATTTCTATTTTTCCTTTTCCATTTCCTTTTGCTGATATGCTGACCTTTGTTCCTAGCGCCTCTATCATTCTATTTTCAAGATCTGTATAGACGAATTCATTCTGAACAACTTTCTTTGCTTTTGGTTTCTTAGGATTTTTAATATCCTTCACTAATTTTTCTGTCTCCCGGACGCTCAGCTTTTCATCAAATACTCTTCCTGCAAGGTCATACTGCTGTTCATGGTCGTCAATAGCCAATAAGGCTCTTGCATGTCCTGTAGAAATCATATCATCAACGATCATCTGCTGTACTCTTTCGTCCAGCTTTAAAAGACGCATGGAATTAGTGACAGCTGTCCGGCTCTTCGATACGCGCTCCGCGACTTCATCTTGTTTCAGATGAAATTCCTCTAACAGCTTTTTAAAGGCCATTGCTTCTTCAATCGGATTCAGGTTTTCTCTTTGAATATTTTCAATCAGGCCAATTTCCACAATTTCCTGTTCGCTGTAATCTTTAATGATCACGGGAACTTCTTTTATACCTGCCAACTTTGCCGCACGCCATCTTCTTTCGCCCGCGATGATCTCATAGTAGTCTTTTCTTTTTCTTACAAGAAGCGGCTGAAGTACGCCAAACTGTTTGATGGAGTCTGCCAGTTCAAGAAGAGCGTCCTCTTCAAATTTTTTTCTTGGCTGTTCTCTATTTGGTTCAACCATATTTATATTCATCATCTGTTCACCAGATTTTATTTCTTCCGATCTATTAGATGAATTTGCTGTTTCTGTCTTAATTGGTTTATTATCAGGAATCAGACTGTCTAATCCTTTTCCCAGTCCTTTCTTTTTGACCGCCATATGTCATTCCCCCTTCTGTTTTATTGATCCGTCTCTCTGTTGATAACTTCCTCGGCTAATCTCATATAGCTTTCAGAACCTGCCGATTTCGGATCATATTGATTGATCGGAATTCCATAACTCGGTGCTTCAGCGAGACGAATATTTCTGGGTATGATGGTTTTATAAATATTCTGGTGTAAATTGTCTTTTACATTTTCCACTACTTGGAGCGATAAATTTGTTCTCGCATCGTACATTGTAAAAACCACACCCTCAATCTCTAATTCCGGATTTAGTCTGCTTTTTACAAGATCTACTGTATGAATAAGCTGACTCAATCCTTCCAAAGCATAATATTCACATTGAATAGGAACCAGTACGGATGTGGCTGTTGTCATCGCATTGATGGTAAGCATACTTAAAGAAGGCGGACAATCTATAATAATATAGTCGTATTCATCTTTAATTTCTTGAATGATATTCCTTACGATATACTCCTTTTCTTCTACATCAATCAACTCTATTTCCGCAGCGGAAAGATCAATGTTTGCGGGAATAATATCAAGATTTTCCATAATATTTTCTTTTAGCACTTCTTTTATTGTGGATTCTCCTATGATCAGATCATAGATTGTATCTTCGATGGCATTCTTATCTACGCCAAGACCGCTTGTCATATTCCCCTGCGGATCCATATCTACCGCCAGAACTTTTTTCCCTTTTTCAGCAAGGCATGAAGACAGATTAATTGCTGTAGTGGTCTTTCCAACTCCGCCTTTTTGGTTCGCGATGGCTATGATTCTTCCCATATTATATCACCTTTCTTTAGACTTAAAATTAGTATAACACTTTTTCAATTTCTTATCTACCAAATGTTTCACGTGAAACATATTTTTTCTATTTATACCAAATGTTTCACGTGAAACATTGTCTCTTTTATCTATGTTTGTCAAAATATCTGTCGAAGAAAATCACAAATGTTTCACGTGAAACATTTGATATAGCACTTTCTATGTAGTATAATAATATCAAGAATTTTAAATATCCTTTCGGTTTTAAAATTTCAATATTATTATGATAAGAAAGGTGTGAAAACATGAGTTGGAAAAAGAAGCTTGTTGCCGGAACTTCTCTGGCCGTCTTAAGCACTGTAACAATACACCTGATAAATAAATTCATCTTCCTTTCAGCTACTGTTGATGATCTTCTAAACAATCCTCCAGGCAGCTTTTACGAATGGAAGTTTGGAAAAATTTATTATACAAAAAAAGGTGAGGGAACTCCCCTTCTTCTTATCCATGATCTTTCTGTATATAGTTCGGGATATGAATGGAATAAAATTGCAAAAGATCTATCCAAAAACTATACTGTATATACCATTGATCTCCCTGGATGCGGACGTTCCGATAAACCAAATATTACTTACACCAATTATCTTTTCGTTCAATTAGTACTTGATTTTATTAAGCACGTAATAGGAGAGAAGACGAAGATTATTTCCACAGGAGAATCTTGCTCATTTACAGCCGGCGCATGTCAAACGGAACCAGACATCATTGATGAAATGATATTTATTAACCCTATTGACATAAAACAATTGGGGCGGATTCCTAATAAGAGGAGCAAAATGCTGACATGGATGATCAATACTCCTGTATTTGGAACATTTTTATATAATATGTTTGTAAAAGAGAAAAATATAGAGTCTTTATTTAAAGAAAAATATTTCTATCACTCAGAAAACGTGACTTCAGAAATGATAAAGACGTATTACGAATGTTCACATTCTGGCGGGGCCGTCTGCAAATATCTTTTTTCCAGTCAGATTGGCCGCTATACAACTGTCAATATGAAGCACTGTTTAAATTCGATCAACAACAGTATCTTCATTATTAGCGGAGAAGAAGATCTGTACCAGGAAACAGCAGAAGAGTACAAGGAAATCCTTCCTTCCATTGAGGTTGCTTCTATAAAAGGAACAAAATATCTTCCTCAATTAGAAGAACCCGATAAATTCTTAGAACAGGTCAATATTTTATTTTCACAGCAAGAAGAAGAGCCATTGTAAATTACAATGGCTCTTTTCCTGGAAGTCCAGCTTTCCGTGGATACTTCTTTTTCGTCATTTCAATTTTTTTAATCTTTACAAAAGATCTATTGATATCTGTTCCTGGCAATGAAAATTTTAAAACATCTTCCAGCTTTCCTCCCAAAATGTTTACCGCCTTCTCAGAAGCTTTTAATTCTCCATCAATATCCCCGGACTTATAAGAGATAAAAAAGCCGCCGCGCTTAATATAGGGAATGCAATATTCGGAAAGAGTAGAAAGGTTAGCGACTGCCCTGGATACACAGAGATCAAATTGTTCGCGATATTCTTTTCTTCTCGCGTAATCTTCAGCTCTTCCATGGATTGTCTCTATTCCTGACAGATTCAGCCGGTCTATGACTTCATTCAAAAACCGTATCCTCTTATTCAGAGAGTCCAAAAGCGTGACCTCAAGTTCTGGAAAAAGAATCTTCAGAGGAATTCCAGGGAAACCGGCCCCAGTACCTATATCGATCACTTTCTGCCCATGATTTAAATCCATTACATTCACAAGAGAAATACTGTCTACGAAATGCTTTTTTACTACTTCCTGATAATCTACGATCGCTGTCAGGTTCATAACTTGATTCCACTCAATAAGGATCTCATAATAATCCAAAAACTGCCGGACCATAGAATCTGTCAGTTTCACAGGAAACACTTCTATACTTTCCTTCAAAAATTTTTTCTGATCTTCTGTCACTCTATTTTTCCTTTCCATATACCCCTCCCAGGTATATTAACAACACCGATATATCCGCCGGAGAGACCCCGGATATCCTGGACGCCTGTCCGATCGAAACAGGACGGTACTCTTTCAGTTTCTGGACCGCCTCGATCCTGAGACTGTTAACTTTATCGTAATCAATATCCTCTGGTATCCGCTTCTTCTCTAATTTCTGGAATTGTTCTACCTGCTTTTCCTGCCGTTTGATATATCCCTCATATTTAATAGAAATATTTACCTGTTCCCCTATTTCTTCACTCAGATCTGGTGGAAAAACTGGTCTGTCAGAATCTAAAGGCCCCAGGATCTCATAAGAAAGTTCCGGCCTGCGGATCAATTCCGCAAGTGTGATCCCTGAAGACAGGGGAGTACTATTATATTGTTTCAGCATCTCATTTACAGAAGAACTGGTTCCAATATTCGTATGCTGCAATCGGTGTATCTCTTCCGCAATATATTGTTTTTTCTTTAACAATCTTTCATAACGTTCCCGGCTGATCAGCCCAACCTGGTATCCTTTTTCCGTCAGCCGCTGGTCCGCATTGTCCTGCCTTAGCAGCAGGCGGTATTCCGCGCGGGAGGTCATCATCCGGTAAGGCTCTTTACTTTCCTTTGTAACAAGGTCATCGATCAGGACGCCGATATAGGCTTCCGAACGATCGATGATCAGCGGCTCTTTCCCCTGAAGTTTCAGAGCGGCATTGATTCCCGCTACCAGTCCTTGAGCGGCAGCCTCCTCATAACCAGAACTTCCGTTGAATTGTCCTCCGCTGAAAAGTCCTTCTATATTCCGGAATTCCAGGGACGGCTTCAACTGTCTGGCGTCTATACAATCGTATTCGATAGCGTAAGCGTTCCTTACGATCCTTACATGCTCAAGACCTGGAACCGTCCGATACATCTCATACTGAACATCTTCCGGAAGAGAACTGGACATTCCTCCGATATACATCTCATTGGTCTCCAAGCCTTCCGGTTCGATAAATACCTGATGCCTGTTTTTATCCGCGAATTTCACAACCTTATCTTCAATAGAAGGACAGTATCTGGGGCCTGTTCCCTCGATCATTCCGGAGAAGAGAGGAGAGCGGTCCAGATTATTCCGGATGATCTCATGGGTCTTCTCGTTGGTATAAGTAAGCCAGCAGGAAACCTGATCGATCTGTACGTCTTCGGGATCTGTGGTAAAGGAAAAAGGCACAATACGCTCATCTCCAAATTGTTCTTCCATTTTAGAAAAATCTACAGAATTACGGTCGATCCTGGCAGGAGTCCCTGTTTTAAAACGGTACATTTTGATTCCCATTTCTTTTAAGCAGTCTGTCAAATGATTGGCCGCCTGCAGTCCGTTTGGTCCCGTATTCGTACTGACGTCCCCGTAGATACAGCGGGATTTCAGATAAGTTCCGGTACATAAGATAACGGCACGGCAGGGAAAGATCATACCAGAATAAATCTGGACTCCAGTCACTTTCCCATCCTCCGTTAATATATTTACTACTTCCGCCTGCTTGATCTCCAGATTCTCCTGATTCTCCAGAACTTGGCGCATAGTCCGGCTGTAACGGTTCTTATCCGCCTGCGCCCGAAGGGAATGTACCGCCGGGCCTTTGGAACGGTTCAGCATTTTGGACTGGATAAAGGTGCGGTCGATCACCTTCCCCATCTCCCCGCCAAGGGCGTCCACCTCTCTTACCAGATGACCCTTGGAACTTCCTCCAATGTTAGGATTGCAGGGCATCAAAGCAATACTGTCGATGCTGACTGTAAATACGATCGTACGGAACCCAAGCCGCGCACAGGCAAGAGCCGCTTCACATCCGGCATGTCCCGCTCCGATCACAGCTACATCATAGCGGTCTTTACTTTCCCATACAGAATTTGCTGAATATTTCATTGATCAAATCTTCACCTACCGTTTCCCCTGTGATACTTCCAAGCTCTTCATACGCATCCATCAGATCGATGGAATAAAAATCCTCCGGCATCCCAGCTTCAATACTCTCATTTACCTTTTGCAGAGAATGAAGGGCATTTTCCAGAGCCGTCTTATGCCGGATATTTGTAATATAAATCTCATCATTAAATGAAAGTTTTCCTGCAAAAAACAATTTCTCAATAACCCTTTCAAATTCATCAATTCCGAGAATTTTCTTGGCTGAAATCTCAATTATAGGTAGATTCTCCAGGAATCCTTTCGTAAATTTTGCAGGATTTATTGCAAATAGAGTTTTCTTAATATCCTCAGCCGTTACCAGCATATCCAGATCGCTTTTATTTAACAAGATGACAGAAGGTTTTCTTTCTATCATTTTCAAAATATCCAGATCATTTTCATCCAGCCCAGTGGAGGCGTCAATAACACAAATCAAAAGGTCCGCTTTCCCCGCATACTCCCTTGCCCTGTCTACACCGATCTTTTCCACAATATCGTCCGTCTGGCGGATTCCCGCGGTATCCAGAACATTCAAAGATATACCTTTCAGATTAATATGTTCTTCTAAAACATCCCTAGTGGTTCCGGCAATGTCTGTGACAATGGCCCGTTCCTCGCCTGTAAGCACATTCAGAAGAGAGGATTTCCCCACGTTTGGTTTTCCCAGAATCACCGTCTGGATTCCTTCTTTGATCATCTTTCCATCATCGTAAGTATCCAGAAGCTTTCGGATCTGATCCAGCAATTCGTCCGTTACAGCATGAAGTTCTTCTCCATAATGATCTACGCTGATGTGTTCCGGATCATCCAATGCAGTCTCAATAAAAGCTGTATGGTAAATTATTTTATTTCTTATATCACTTATTTTTTTCTTTATATTCCCTTTTAGCTGGCTGATAGAACTTTGCAGCGCATATTCATTCTTGGAAGTGATCAAATCGCCAACCGCCTCTGCCTGAGACAGATCCAGCTTTCCATTGAGAAAAGCGCGTTTTGTAAATTCCCCTGGCTCCGCAGGCCTTGCGCCGGCATGGATCAAAGTTTCCAAAACCCTTTTTACTACATAGACGCCGCCATGGCAGTTTACTTCTACCGTATCTTCACCGGTATAGGTATGAGGACCCCGCATGAGCATGACCAGAACCTCATCGATCATTTCCTCCTGGTCAAAGATATGTCCATAATGAATGGTGTGGGACTGTTGGGAAGAGAGTGTCTTTTCCTTCTTCCCATGATACACTTTATCAATGATCTTAAACGAATCCGGTCCCGTCATTCTCACAATTCCAATGCCTGAATTGCTCATCCCTGTTGAGATCGCGGCGATCGTCTCAGAAAAAAGACTTTCCATAAGCCCCCTCCTTTCCCTTCCATCCAATGTTCTTATTATAAGGTTTTTGCGGAAACTTGTAAACGTTAGATTACGGTTGACTTAAATCTCTTTTAAATCTATAATTGTATACAAATACATATACAATAGTGAAGGGGAAGGAACATGGCTTTAAAACAAATCGGAAATAAGAAATCCTTGTCTCAGCGTGCCTATGAAATATTGAAGGAAGCGATCGTGACCGGAGAATTCCTTCAAGGCCAGATTCTCACTGAAGAACAATTAGCTCAGGAGCTGGCTATCAGCCGGACTCCGGTAAGATCGGCCGTAAAACAATTAGAATATGAAGGGTTAGTAGAGATAAATTCCTCCAGAAGTATTGTGGTGGCAAAGATCACAGAAAAAGACATCAAAGACGCTGTCCAGGCCAGGAATCTGGTAGAAGTAGAAGTAGCTGGGATACTTGCGGAATCCGCCTCCAAAGAACAGTGTGAAGAATTAAGAAAAATTATCCAGCTCCAGAAAGAATCATTTCTAAATCACAAGAATATCGACCTGATCGAGTACGAATGTCTATTTCATACGAAGATCGGCCAGTTCTGCGGAAATATATGGTTTGAGAAACTTCTGACCAATATTGCGCTTTTGCAGAAGAGAGTCCTTATTCTCGGCGGAAAATTCGAGAACAACTGGAAGGAAGCCATAGAAGAACATTTAAAGATCACAGAACTTTTAGAAAACCACGACACATCAGGGGTAAAAGAGCTGATGGCAGTCCACATCAAGAATGGCCAGCCAGTTCTAAAAATATAGTGCCAAAAAGGAAGGAGAAAAACTATGCTGTTATTATCAAGAGAGGACATTAAAAAAGTATTTACCATCAAAGATGCCATCGAAGCAGACAAATATGCTTTCACTCTGGTGGTAGACGGAAAATGTGAAGCGCCGCTGCGTACCAATATCCAGGCTCCTAAATACGACGGATGTTTCTTGTTTATGCCTGCTTACGTAAGTGAAATGGACACTGCTTCTTTGAAGATCATCAACATTTTCCCTCATAATATCGACCAGGGAAAACCATCCTCACCGGCTCAGGTTCTTTTGATCGACGGAACTACCGGGATTGTGACCGCTGTCCTGGACGGAACCTATGTGACGCAGCTTCGGACAGGAGCCGCCTCTGGGGCCGCTTTTGATGTGCTAGCTAAGAAAGACTGTAAAATCGGCGCTCTAATTGGAACCGGGGGCCAGGCCGCGACTCAGTTGGAAGCCATGATAGCAGTCAGAGATCTGGAAGAAGTCCGGGTATTCGATTTGAATTTGGAAAGAACAAAAGAATTTGCCGCAAGGATGCAGGAAGAATTAAAAGACTACGGCACTAAGATCATTCCTGTAAATAGTTCTGACGAGGCTGTAGACAACGCAGATCTTGTGATCACCGTCACTCCATCCTCCAAACCTGTATTTGACGCGTCCAAGATCAAAGCAGGCGCCACCATAAGCTGTGTTGGCGCCTATCAGCCTCACATGCAGGAAATGGATTCCGCCATCCTGACCCGCGCTTCCAAACTCTATTTTGACTCGGAAGAGGCCGTCCTGTCTGAATCAGGAGACATTCTGATTCCTCTTGAGGACGGCACCATCACAAAAGATGATTTTACAGGCGATCTGGGACAAGTGATAAAAGGAGAGTTGGTTGGAAGAGAGAACGATGAAGAAATCATCGTATTTGAAACTGTAGGAGTCGCCACACAGGACCTGGTAGCGGCCAGGAGAATCTATGACAAGGCTGTAGAAGCAGGCGTTGGCATTAACTGGGAGTAATCCATTTCAGAAATATACAAAAGGAGCAGCAGCATGAAGCGAAAAGTAGTAGTGATCGGACTTGGACATTTGGGAGCTCATGTTATGGAAATCCTGGCACTTCGTGGAATCGCGGATGAACTTGTAGGCATCGATTATAATAAAGAAAAGGAATGGGGAGAAATCCAGGATCTGGCAGATATGATGCCTTACCTGGATAAGCAGACTTTGATCCGCAGGGGAAGTTATGAAGACTTGGCTGACGCGGAGATTGCCGTATTGACCGCCTGTGGAAAAATCTGCGATGAAGATAGGCTTCAGGAGCTTTCCGGATCGATCGCTGTGATCGATCAAATTCTTCCGGAAATCCAAAGAAATCATTTTAAGGGAACCATGGTGGTCTTAACGAATCCGTGCGACCTGATCGCATATTATGTAAGCAGACACATTGACTCCAAAGTTATCGGAACTGGAACAGCTCTTGATTCCGCACGCCTTCGGGCAAGAGTTGCCAAAGCGCTTAACTTAGCCCCTTCTGATATCCACGGATACTGTATTGGGGAACATGGAGACAGTCAGACCATTCTTTGGTCCCAGACAAGAGCAGGGGCAATTCCTGTCGATCACCTTCTGACCAAAGACCAGAAGGAAGAGATTGAAAAGGAAACCATCACCGCAGGATGTGAAATCGCTCTTCACAAAGGAAGCACAGAATTTGGAATCGGAATGGCCGCCTGTCAGATCATTCAGGCGATCTTAAAAGATGAACGTAAGATTCTTCCCTGTTCTGTAGATCCTAAGGGAAAATACGGGCAGAGCGGACTCTTCACCAGCGTTCCATGTGTCATTTCCAAAGAAGGCGCAAAACCTATGGAAGAACTAGAACTTTCAGAATCGGAAAGAAAACGGTTCCTAGAGAGCTGCCAAATGCTGAAGACCATAATCCAAGATCAGATAAAGTGCTGATAAAAAAGGAAGAGATGAAAACTCTCTTCCTTTTTATCTTCATTCTTTGTGATCATCTGCGTACCAGAGTTACAACCACTCTGCGGTAAGGTTCTTCCCCTTCACTATGGGTAGAAACCGCGGGATCGGACTGCAGCGCTGAATGGATGATTCTTCTTTCATATGGATTCATTGGTTCTAACGCTACCGTTCTTCTGGTCCTTTTTACTTTGCTGGCGATATTCTTTGCCAGATTCTCCAAAGTTTCTTTCCTTCTTCTCCGGTAATCCTCTGTATCCAGCTTCACTCTTACATAACCGCTCTGCATTTTATTTGCTACTCTATTAGTAAGATACTGGAGAGAATCTAAGGTCTGTCCCCTTTTTCCGATGAGGATTCCCATATTTTTTCCATCCATATTGATGCAAAGAGCGCCTTCCTCATCTACTTTGGCGGTTACTTCTACATCTTCCATATGCATAGCTTCCAGGACGTCCTGCACAAATTTCCTGCAGGTCTCTATGGTAATCTCTTCTACTGGAGCAAGCTCGATCTCTTTTTCCTTCTCTGCAGGCTTTTCTGCTTTTTCTTTCTTTTCTTCTGTCTCTGGTTCTCTATGTTCTTTGTGATGAGAAGTCTTCTTCTGTTTTCTTTTCTCCGGCCGATTTGACTCTTTCTTTTTCTCAGGCTGTTCTTCCGGCTGTACTTTTTCTTTTTCCGGCTCAGGAACCACCTGCTTTTTGCGGGCTTTGATCACTGCCTGCTTCATTCCGATTCCAAGGAATCCGGCACTTCCTTTTTCCACTACGATATAGTCTAACTGATCACTGGTAACACCAAGTTCAACTAAAGCGTCTGTGATCGCATCGTCCAGTGTTTTCGCTGATACAGTAATATACTCATCCATTACAAGCGCCCCCTCTATTTATTTTCATTAAATTTCTTTACCATATTAGCTTTTGCGGCAAGACTTCCTTCTTTTGCGTACTGCATATTTGCTCTTGCCTTCTCTACTTTTTCTTCTCTTTCCTTTTCGCTCAGAGAAGAGGCCTGTCTTTTTGCGGAATCTCTCAGACTTTTTGTATTTGTCTGAGCCATGGCATTGATCCGTTCCGCTTTCTCTCCGCGTTTCTTTTGTTTCTTTTCCGCTTTCTCTTTATTTTTCTCGATCAGCTCATCAACAGAAATCTTGGAAAGATGTTTATTAATGAAAATCTGCTGGATACATCTTACTACCGCGCTGACGATCCAGTAAAGACCAATACCTGTAGGCAATGTAAATACAATATATAAGGAAAACAACGGCATCGTTACATTCATTGTTTTCATAGTGCTGGCCATCGGATTATCTTTATCGATCACATTTCCTGATATAGCCTGGCTTAATCTGATACTTCCATACTGTGTAAGAGCAGAAAGCACGGGAAGCAAGATGGCTGTAACAATGATTACCGCAGGCGCCGCTCCATACTCTCCGCTGTTTCTGATCATCGTCCAGGGTGAAATTGTCAGATCTGGAATCGTCAAAAATCTATTTACGGCCGCCGGGGCATCCGCCATTGCCGGTACATAACTTTGAATATCATAAATAACCGGATAGAGAGCGAAAAGAAGGGGCATCTGGATCAACAGAGGAAGACATCCGCTCATCATAGAACTTCCATACTTATCATAGACCTGCTGGATTTCTTCCTGCTGCTTCATCATAGAAGCCTGATCTCTTTTATTTCTATATTTCTTCTGAATTGCCTGAATCTCTGGATTCATAACAGAAGACATTTTAGACGTCCTCTGCTGTTTGATCGTAAGCGGCATCATACATGTGTATACGAGGATCGTATATAAAATAATTGATAAACCAACCAGACCATGATCGGATGGCAGCAAGCCGTCCAGCATAATATAGATACCATTCATTACTTTACCAAGTAATGTACAAATCTGCCCAACAATCGGCCAGTTTGCGGCAGTCAATAAACTTCCCGTCATTCTTTCTTTCCTCCATTGCAATTATATTTCATTTAAGGAACAGGGTCATATCCGCCTTTGGAAAATGGATTACAGCGCAGAATCCTCCATAATGCCATCAATCCGCCTTTGAAAGCGCCGTATTTCTCAACCGCCTCTAACGCGTACTGGGAACAAGTCGGATAAAACTTGCAGGTAGAATAACCCTTAAGAGCTGACAAATACTTTCGATAGAAACGGATACATGCAAGCATGATACTCTTCATAATGATAATGCCACCTCTAATCTATGATCTTATGAAGACCTGCCAAATGAATCAGCGCACTTTCAATTTCATAGTATGTTTTTCCTTTTGCGCCTGCTCTCGCTATCACAACAATATCTAATCCATGCTGAAACCGGTCTTCTTGCAGTCGATAACTCTCTCTGATCAATCTTGTCAAACGATGTCTTACAATACTGTTTCCTACTTTTTTACTTACGGATATTCCTAATCTGTTCCGGTTTGTCTGATTTTCTGAAATATACATGACAAGGTATCTATTTGCGTATGACTTTCCTATTTTATATACCTTCTGAAAATCTTTATTTTTCTTTAATGACTCGGAATATTCCATCTTTTCGATTCTCCTGTTTTTAAGAGAAGAAAAGGCCACATAGTATGCGGCCTAAGCTGATAACTGCTTTCTTCCTTTTGCTCTTCTGCTCGCAAGTACTTTTCTTCCACCTGCTGTGCTCATTCTCTTTCTAAAACCATGAACTTTAGATCTCTGTCTGTTTTTTGGCTGGAATGTCATTTTCATTGATATCCACCTCCTTATATTCTCTAAGGATTTCTCCTCATTTTATCCTTAAGACATCATTTTTGATTATATTAAAAAACTACCTGTCCGTCAAGCAATTTCTGCATTTTTGCGGGATTGAGACATATTTTTTATCCACATTTTGTGGATAACTTGTTTAATTTAAGTGGATAATATGTGAATAATAAAATATTTTGATTTCTATTTTTCTAAATCACGCTGTTTTTACCTTTTGATAACTTTATCCACAAGGATTAAAGATTGCTTAAATTCACAATTTGATGTAGAATAGATAAGAGTAAATCATAGATTAGGAGTTTATCGCA